>JAYSRZ010000587.1:0-7398 GCA_043720775.1 Variovorax sp.
GCGAGCAGCAAAGCAAGCGCGATGCCTGCTGTGGCGACTGCGACTGTGCGCCAGGTTTCTTTGGCGACGAGCACGAGGAATTCTTTGTCATGCGCAGGTGGGAAGAAGTCAGCTAGAAACGAGCCCATCACCTTGCGGCTCTCGGCATGCCAGAGCAACCAAGGCTTGAATTCAGTGGTGACGAGCAAAGGCCAGAGCAGCAGCAATGCGGCGATGCTCCAAAAGACACGACCTTGCCATGCGGGATCGCGCTGAGCGGGAAGCTGAAGTACTGCACTCATGCGAATAATCCGCTCGTACTGACCTTGGCCTGTCCTGAGCTAGTCGAAGGATCGAAGTACACGCATCCCTTCGACAGGCTCAGGGCGAACGGGGATGTGGTGACTGCAAAACTCATGACTTAGCGGCAATGCATCACAGCGGGCTGGCCGGGCTGCACAGTTTGCTCTGGAAATTCATTCACAGGCGCTGCGCCGAAAAGCTCTTCTTCATGCTGGGCGTAAAGCGTTTTGAGCAATTCTTTGGTGACTTGATGCGCGGGCAAATCAAAAGCCACTTCGCCATCGCGCAGACCCAAGATGCGCGGGAAGGCTTCTAACGCACGCTCAACTTGGTGCAAGGTGCAAACCAATGTCGCTCCTCGCGTTTTGGCTTCACGCGTGAGCATGGCCAGCGCTTGGCTGGAGCGCGTCGGATCGAGCGCAGACAGTGGCTCATCGACCAACCAGAGCTTTGCGTTTGATGCGAGCAAACGCGCTAGGCCGACGCGCTGACGCTCGCCGCCCGACAAGCGATCAACGCGTTCAAAAATCTTCTCATCCAAATCAAATGCCTTCAAAGCCTCGTGCGCAGCAGGAATCTCAGTTGGATAAAACAAACTGCGCAGGCTTTGAGCCAAACTCATTTGCGGCAGTTGCCCAGCGAGCACTGCCGTGACGACTCTTTGGCGCGGTGGTAGCGGCGGCACTTGCGGCGCGAGAAACAGCTCGCCTCGCAGCGCTTGCAATGCAGGGCGAGGCAGCGCCCAAGGGTTTTGAGAGCCAATCAACAGTTCACCGCTGGCCGGCTTCAACGCGCAAGCTACGGCATGCAAAAAAGTCGTCTTGCCAGCGCCAGAAGGCCCAATCACAGCAATCTGCTCACCCGCTGCAATCGAGATGCTTGCGCCGCGCAATGCAGGCGTTGTGTCGTCTCGCGCAGCAGGATGGCGGGCACTTAGATTTTTGAGTTGTATTTGCAAAAGAAATGCCTAGGTTTGCTGAATTTTTCTAGAGTTTGCCATACACCGTTCGGACTGAGCCTGTCGAAGTCAGTTGCTAGGTGCAACCCTTCGACAAGCTCAGGGCGAACGGGAGTTGGCTAAACCTAGGCTAAGTTAAAGCAGACCAGCACTCTTAGCTGCCGCTTCCAAGCCTTTGTAATTCTCAGGCTTGGTAGGCACATAGCGCGTGGCGCGGTTGAGCGTCAAGATTTCTTTACCTTCTGCGGTGTTTGGATCAAGATCCAGCAAGGCCTTCATCACGCGCTCGCGCAGCGCAGCAGGCATATCGGCATGCACGCTCCAGTTGTAGTTGAAATACGGCGGCGTGGTGTAGAACACATCCACAGCTTTCGTGTCCACCTTGTTCTCGCTCACGAATTTTTTCCACACCGTGATGTCAAGTGCAGCAGCAGCCACACGGCCGCTCACTACAGAGGCAATCGTTGCATCATGCGCGCCGGAGAATGCCACGCGCTTGAAATCTTTTTCTGGATCGATTTTTGCCTCAAGCAAGAAGCTGCGCGGCATCAAGTGGCCGGAGGTGCTGCTGGCTGAGCCAAAAGAGATTTCTTTGCCCTTCATATCGGCAAGCGTTTTGATGCCCGAATACGTCTTGGCGATGAAGACGGATTGAAAGCGCGTATCTTCCTCGCGCTGCGCAATCGGGATGATCTTGCCGCCCGAGCGCAAATTGGCCTGCACATGCGTGAAGCCACCAAACCACACCAAATCCACCCGCTTATTGACCAACGCTTCCACGGCAGCTGGATAGTCGCTCACGGGTGTGAATTCCACCTTCATTCCTAGTTTCTTTTCCAAATAATTCGCAATCGGCGCGAATTTGCGCGTCTGCTCAGTGGCAGCTTCTTCGGGAATGGTGGTGACGCGGAAAACTTGCTGCGCATGACTTATGGCGCCAAAGGTGAGGATTGCGCAGGTCATCAGGCATTTGAAGGTGCGAGAAGGCGAAAAATCGATCATGGAAAAACTCCTAGGAATGAAGGTGCAGAAAATTGTCGTTAGTTCACAATGCTTTATTACACCGCGAAACAGCGTTTTTTGCAGACGGGGCAAGCGATGGCATCCAAATGCGCAGGCTTTGCGTAAACAACGTGACGTAAGATAAGTTAACTAATCAAAGACATATTTCGATGACAACACCTCAGTTTTATCAGCTTCATGATTCAAACAGCGCGGCAGTGAAAGCAAGTATTCGCGCCGAACTCACCACCAGCTTGCTGGCTACTCGTGCCAGCGTATCGCCCAAATACCTGTATGACGCACTTGGCTCGCGCCTCTTCGATGCAATCACAGAGTTGCCAGAGTATTACCCCACGCGAACTGAAGGCGCAATCATTGCACAGCGTTTGCCTCAAATGGCGCAGCAGATTCCCAAAGGTGCAGCGCTGATTGATCTGGGTGCAGGTAGCTGCGAGAAGGCCGAGAAGCTTTTTGAAGCATTGCAGCCTGCGCATTACATTCCGGTGGACATCTCGGTGGAGTATTTGCGGCAAACCGTGCATTGCCTCCAGCGCCAGTATCCGCAAATGCGCATGAGCGGCGTGGGCATGGATTTTTCTGCTGAAATGCTGCTGCCGCCCGAGCTGATGGCGCAAATCCAAGGTTTGCCGATTGTGGTGTTTTATCCGGGTTCGAGCATCGGAAATTTTGCGCCCGATGATGCGCGCGCTTTGCTCTCGCGAGCTCACACTTTGTGCCAAACGGGCGGCGCTGGCGGTGGGTTGCTGATTGGCGTGGATTTGGTGAAGGCGGCTGATGTTTTAGAGCCCGCTTATGACGATGCACTAGGCGTGACAGCATCGTTCAATCTCAACATGCTGATTAACATTAACAACTTAATCGGCAGCGATTTCAAACCGCAAGATTGGCAGCACATCGCTTTCTTTGACACCAAGCTCTCGCGCATCGAGATGCATTTGCAAGCGCGGCGCGACGTAACGGTGACTTGGGGGCAGCATTCCCGCGAATTCAAGCGCGGCGCAGACATTCACACCGAAAACTCCTACAAATGGACGATCCCTGGCTTTGCCGATTTGGTGCAATCCGCAGGATTTGCCAAGCCGCAAAGCTGGACGGATGCCAAAGATTGGTTTTCAGTGCATTGGGCGACGGCGTAGAACAACCTATCACATCCCCCGTTCGCTCTGATGTCGAAGACTCACACACCCCTTCGCCACTTCGCCACTTCGACAAGCTCAGGACAGGCCAAGTTCAGGACAGGCCAAGCTCAGGGTCAACGGATTAGTGGGCAAGCGCGACTCTTGTTACGATAGCTTATGTCCAGTAACAACTCCTCTCAGAGCATGTCTCGCCGCAGCGCCCTGCTCGCCTCTGGTTTCGGTATCGCTGGGTTTTCCGCAGCCTGCACCGTCAACCCAGATTACAACCACGATGCAGACGATGCGCCGCGCCAACTGATCACTCCGCGCATTGCATCGCAAAAACCAATCCAAAACATTTGGGTGCTCAGCTCCGGCGGGCCGCGCGGCTTTGTGCATGTGGGCGTGCTCAAAGCGCTGGAGGAATTGGGCCACAAGCCAGATTTGATCGTTGGTGGCTCGGTGGGCGCACTGATTGGCGCCATGTACGCGGGCGGCGTCAAAGCCAAAGAGCTTGAAGACTTGTCGATCAACCTCGGCGTGACGGATATGGGGCGGCTCGCGCTCACTGGCGACGGCAAATTCACCGGCTCTCCGCTCGCCTCCATCGTCAATCGCGAGCTCATTGCAAGGTGCGGCACGTGCGAAATGCAAAAACTGCCAATTGCTTTTGCTGCAGCGACTGTGGAGCGCGAATCTCGCAAAACCATGCTTCTCAACCACGGCGATGCTGGCGTCGCGGTGCAGGCCAGTTGCGCGATTGAAGGCACATTCACGCCCGTGCGCATTCGCGGGACACAATTGGTCGATGCGGATTTGGTCATGCCGATGCCGGTGCGATTGGCGCTTGAATTAGCTGCTAGCCTGAACGGTGCGCACACTGTGCCTTTAAAGTTACTTGCCATCGATGCCTCAGCGCGACCCGAGACAGCACCGCAAGGCGTACAGCGCTGGCGCGAGAGCGATTTGCGCAAACGCGCCCTGATCGCGCCTGATGCGGCTCTTGCAGCGCTCACGCTGCATCCAGAAATGAGCTATTTCGTCAACGTGAGCCAAGAGTTTCGCTTGCGCACCATACAAGATGGCTACAAATACACCATCGCTCGCGCTGCACAGATCAAGGCTGCGTTGGCTTAGTTTTTTAGTTGGCGCTTGGAGAAGCGATGCTTGCCTTCTCACCCGCTTGAATGCGAGAGGCTGCATGCAATCCAAACACCCCGATCACGATCAAGGAAATGCTCATCAGCTTGATCGCCGTGGCTGCTTCTTTGAAATAATAAATCCCGATCAAGGCCGTGGCAATTGTGCCCACACCGCTCCAGACGGCATATGTCATGCTCAAATCCAAGGTTTTGATGGCCATCGTGTTACAAGCAAAAGCGAGCGCGTAAAAGCCAAACATCGCCACAGACGGCACAGGCCGCGTAAAGCCCTGCGAGAGTTTCATGCATGTCGTGCCTGCCACCTCTAGTGCGATAGCTACCGAGAGCAGCATCCACGCTTGCGAAATGGTCGGAGTGAAGGCCTGTAAGACTTTGAGCATGGTGCGTGACAATTAAAAGAGAAAGAAGCAAAAAATTAATGAATCATACTGACAACGACATCTCGATTGAAAAATATCGCAAAGCCTCAGCACACTATGATGAGTCGTCTCAATACACGATGCCCTTACGCCAACGCGCTATTGATTTGCTACAGTTGCGCCCCGGCCAATGTGTGTTGGATGTTGGCTCTGGCACAGGTTTGAGTTATGAAAAGCTTGCGCACTCTGTTGGGCCGCTAGGCAAAGTGCTGGCCTTTGAGCAAAGCCCTGAAATGTTTGCCCAAGCTCAATCGAAGGCGCGCGAGGCCTGCTGGCCCAATCTCTGGCAAGTCTGTGCAGCCGCAGAGACGGTGCAATTGCCCCAATTAGCAGATGCCGTTTTGTTTAACTATGTCCATGATGTCGTGCGCACGCCTCAGGCCGTGGCCAATATCATGCGGCAAGTGCGCCCCGGCGCTCGCGTGGCCATGGCAGGGATGAAATTTTTTCCATGGTGGACGGGGCCGCTGAATCTGCTGGCTTGGCTGAAAAATCGCCCTTATAACGCCAATGCTGCTGACTTGTGGTCTCCGTGGGACATCGTACAAACTTATTGCCACTCATTTAGCGTCGAATCTACACAATTGGGTATGGGCTATTTAGCCAGTGGTGTTCGAAAGTAAATGATGAATGTAGCTTTTCTTCAAAGCTAATCAAGAGTGAAAGCAGAACACGTGCGAAAGCCTGAATAGATATCCGTGCGGTCTGGAGTGAAGTAATTGCGGTATTTGGCGTTTCTCATGATCGGCAACGTTGCTGTGCAGGCGCCGCGCAGCGCTTTGCGGCTGCCAAACCACGGCTCGGAGTAATCGCGGTAGGGATGCGGCTTGAAGCCGTCGTAGGGTAAAAAGTCAGAGGCTGTCCACTCCCAGACTTGGCCCCATGCGAAATCTTTTTCCATGTGCGCAGCGCATTCCCATTCGGCCTCGGTGGGCAATCTGCGACCGGCCCAGAGGCAATAAGCTTGTGCGTCGTGCCAGCTAACGTGTACAGCGCATTGCTGCAGATCGAGTGGTTTCCAAACGCCAAAGTGCAGATGCTCAAGCCCGAGGCTTCCTTTGCGCACAAAGCGCGGCATAGCATAGTCCGTCGCTTCGATAAAGCTCAAATACTGCGCCCATCGCACCGGATGCGCGTCGATTTCAAAAGCGGATAAGCTAACCGTTTGCCCGATCAGCTCATTATCGAAAGCGAACCCGCTCGGTTGCGAACCAAACTGCCACCGCTTATTTTTTAAAGAAAAACGGTTGTTTGCCTTTATAGAACCTGCGTAAGGTGCTATTGAATTGATAGTATTTTGAATGGAAGCAGGTAACTCAATCACTCTCTCCAGAGCCTGCGCCATGTACACCGCAGCTTCGATGTGCATGGCCTCATGCAAGAGCACGAGACGATAGAAATACAAATCTTCATCACAGTCGCCTGCGTTCGCAAGGCAGAAAAGCGTTTGCTCAAGCGTCGATTGCAAATAGTCTTTTGCCGCTTTGGGGCGCAGTAGCGGCAGATCCCAGCGCTGAGCATGCGGCATCGTGGAGCTGTTGTACCAATCATCGCCATAGTTTTCGGCCTTCATATGCGGGCTTGGCAATCGCACATGCTCTGGATCGCAAGCTGCCCCTAAATGCCGTTGCTGATTGCGCCCCACCCACCATTGCTGAAACCAGCCAATATGCCCCAGCTCCCAAAGCGGTGGGTTGAATTCTTCGCCGCGTGGCACATCCAATACGCCGGCCGCTTCGTAAGCATCAAATACAGCAATCGTGATGCCGCGCACACGCACTAACTCCTTCGCAAGCGCGGCAGCGTCGGAGTTGCGTATCATCTGGCCTGCGGTTTGCGTAGCGATGTTGCTAATTCGCGCATTCATGAATTAAAAACGAGTTCCAAAATGTCGTCTGTTGTGATTATCAGCCCGGCTTTGTCAGATGCCAACAATGGCAACTGGCAAACCGCCAAGCGCTGGGCGCAAATGCTTTCATCCGAGTATCGTACCCGCATCGCTAAGCAATGGCGCTCAGGCTCTGATGCGTCGGACGAGATCATGATTGCCTTACACGCCCGCCGAAGTGCCGATTCTATTGCCGCTTGGCATGCAGCGCACGGCGCTCGCGGCTTGATTGTGGCACTGACGGGTACCGATCTTTACCGCGATATTTTTGTAGATACGCAAGCTCAGGCTTCTTTGGATTCAGCGGGGCAACTGATTGTGTTGCAAGAGCTTGGCGTGAGCAGCCTGCCAGAGCAACATCGAAGCAAAACCCGCGTGATATTCCAATCCTCCACCTCTCGCAAGACGCTGATCAAGACCGAGAAGCACCTGAATGCTGTGATGGTGGGACATCTGCGCGACGAGAAAATGCCACAGACTTTGTTTGCAGCAGCACGATTGCTCAATGATGAACCCAAAATTCGCATCACCCACATCGGCGCAGGCC
>JAYSRZ010000588.1:0-2619 GCA_043720775.1 Variovorax sp.
CCTATCCAATACGGCAATTTAGATTTTGCGCAAACGGGAAATAGCTTCAACCAACTGATGGGGAAAGGAGAAGCGGCTGCGCGGCGCGAACTCATGGAGCTGCATGGGGATTCGGTGGAGGTGGATGTTTGATGGCGTCTGAGCATGCCGTTTTACCGCCTGATTTGCTCACTGGGCTTCGGGCGCTGATTGCGCAATCGCGCCAGCAGGCGCTGCGGGCTGTGGACAATATTCAAGTCATGACTTATTGGCAAGTCGGGAAGCATATTGTGGAGTTTGAGCAGCGGGGCGAGAGCAGGGCGGCGTTTGGCTCTCGTTTGATGGCGCAAATTGCTCAGCAGCTGACCCATGAGTTTGGAAAAGGCTTTGACACGACAAATTTACGTCACATGCGCGGCTTTTATCTCGCTTTTCCAATTCGCGACGCAGTGCGTCGCGAATTGAGCTGGACGCATTACCGCCTCTTGCTGCGAGTCCAAAGTGAGCAGGTTCGCCAATGGTATGTGAACGAATCGATCTCGCAAAACTGGAGTTCCCGCGCCTTGGAGCGGCAAATCGGCTCGATGTACTACGAGCGTTTGTTGCTGAGCCAAGACAAAAAAGCCGTGACGGACGAGGCCGTGGTCAACACGCAAGCGGAAAACACTGCCCGTGCTTTCGTGCGCGATCCTGTGATGCTGGAGTTTCTGGGCTTGCCCGGCATGGGCAAGCTGCTTGAATCTAATTTAGAGCAAGCGTTGATGGACAAGCTGCAAGCCTTCTTGCTTGAACTGGGCAAAGGATTTGCCTTCGTTGCAAGACAGCAGCGCATCAGTACCGAGACCAAAGATTTCTACATCGATTTGGTGTTCTACAACTACCTGCTGAAATGCTTTGTGTTGATTGATCTCAAAACGGGCGAACTGACGCATCAAGATATCGGTCAGATGGATATGTATGTGCGTATGTACGACGATCTGCGGCGCGGAGAGGGCGACAACCCAACCGTGGGCATCTTGCTGTGTGAAGACAAAGACCATTCCGTCGTGCGCTACTCGGTGCTCAATGGCAATGAGCAGCTGTTTGCCAGCCGCTACAAGCTGGTGCTTCCGACAGAGGAGCAACTGAGCATGGAGATGGACAAAGAGCGCGCTGCTTTGCAGCAAACTTTGAGCTTGCAAAAAGCAGATGAATTGGACGGATCGGTATGAACTCGCCGCGCATCCGCCTACGCCCAACTCTCTCTAGCGACATTGCTTTCGTGCTGTCGCTGGAGCAAGACGCGGAGAACTTGCCTTTCATCACGCCCTGGGAGCGCACGCAGCATGAGGCCTCCATCCGATTTCCGGATATGCGGCATTTCATCATTGAGGGCGGCGCGGGGCTGGAGGCTGTGGGGTTTTTGATTTTGATTGGGTGCCGTAATCCGCATCAGTCGATTGAGTTGAAGCGGATGGTGATTGCAAGCAAAGGGCAGGGCTTGGGGCGGGCGGCGCTTCGGGTGGCCAAGCGCGTGGCTTTCGATGATCTCGGGGCGCATCGCTTTTGGTTGGATGTGAAATCGCGTAACGTGCGGGCGAAGGCTTTGTATGACGCGGAAGGTTTTATGCTGGAGGGCACGCTGCGCGAGGCGGTGAGGCTAGAGCAGCGCGCGAGCAGTTTGCCCTCAGGCCGGGGCTCGCAGGCAGCGGCGGATTTTGATTCGCTGCATGTGCTGTCTATGCTCCGCGCGGAGTTTGATGCGCGGCGTGCGAACGCCTTAGAGGGTGTGGAGGGTGGGTTTTGATGATTTATTTAATAAAAAAGTGCCATAAAGCCCCGTATTTACTGCGTGAAGTGCTATTAAATTTGAAGCGCTGCGCATCTGTGCTGTTCATTAGTTTGAGTATGCTTTTGCTAACTTCCACGCCTGCGAATGCCGATGTGTGGGGCTACATTGATGCCAAGGGTGTGGCGCATTTTGCGGCGGAGAAGCTCGATGATCGCTACGAGCTGTTTTTCATAGGCCATACGGGCTTTGACACGCGCGATGGTGTTGCCACGCCAAGCAAACCGCAAAGCATAGAACTTGAGCCGCCACGCCCTGTGGCTGTGCCTCTTGGCAAATCAAAGCTGATTGCATTCTTTGAAGTCTCACCCAATTTCAAAGCGGTCAAGCATCACATGCGGGAGGCATCCACTGCGCACAACATTGATTTTGAATTGCTGCAAGCCTTGATTGCGACAGAAAGCGGCTTTGACACCCATGTGGTGAGCCCCAAAGGTGCCGTCGGCTTGATGCAACTGATGCCGCCCACTGCGCAGCGCTATGGCGTCAGTGGTGATGCAAAAACGCCGATCGAGAAAAAGCTGACCGACCCCAAAACAAATATAAAGGCCGGCACGCGCTATCTGCGTGATTTGATCAACATGTTTCCCGGCAAGCTGGAGCTAGCTCTGGCTGCATACAACGCGGGCGAGGGCGCTGTAAAACGCTATGGCAACAAAATTCCGCCGTTTAAAGAAACGCAAAATTACGTGGTGACAGTGATGCAGATTTACACGCAATTGAAGCCGCCGGCTGCGATTGTGCAGAAACCACCTGCGCCTCAAGCCACTCAGCCGTCTCGCGTGCGCATGGAGTTTCCAAATGCGCCCGCT
>JAYSRZ010000589.1:0-22542 GCA_043720775.1 Variovorax sp.
GCTGATCACGCTCTGCAAAGCAGCTGTGGCTGTGGCTGTGGCTGTGGCGGCAGCAGTCTTTAGAAAAGAAGCCTCTGAGAACTGCCCTCCATTTGCCAGTGCGCGATATGCGTTTGTTAATGACATTAGCGATACATCGGCGCTTCCAAGAGCCAAGCTGTAGCCATAAAAATCACCCTCGTTTTTGAGCGGCAGGCCTAAAGCGCGAAGCTGCTTGGCAAACGCATCGGGCGAGACCATCACGAGCGCTCTCACGGCCGGCACATTGAGCGATGCGCCTAAAGCGGTGCGTGCAGACACCCAGCCTTTGAAACTTCGGTCGTAGTTTTGCGGAATGTATAAGCCGCTGGCTGTGGGGATATGTGCTGATGAATCTTCGATCAGGGAAGCTGCTGTGATGCGCTGCTCTGCAATCGCTTGCGCATAGAGAAAAGGCTTGAGCGTGGAGCCGGCTTGGCGCAATGCGGCTGCGGCATCCACTTCCTTGGCAGTGCCGAGCTCCCCTGATGAGCCTACATACGCGAGCACTTGTCCAGTTGCGTTGCCGATCACCACCACTGCGCCATCTTGCACATTGCGACCTTGCAGCTCGCGCAAGTGCTGCTGCAAGCTTTGCGTAGCTTGGCGCTGCAAGCCTGCATCCAGCGATGTACGCAGATCGGTTTTCGCAACGCTCAGCATGCGTTGCGCAAGATGTGGAGCGATGCCATCGCTGGGACTCCACGATTTGCGCTGCAAAACGGCTTGCGTAAACATCAGCAATGCAGCGCAATCAGCATCAGACGTGGCCTGCATGCTGCGCAAAACGCCGCATGCTCTGCTAGACACAGCTTGCGGTTTTGCATTGGGCGCACGCACGAGCGCCGCCGCAATCGCCGCTTCCCGCGCATCTAGTCCATGAGCAGCCTTGCCAAACAGCGTGCGCGAGAGCGCATCAATGCCTTGCATCTCGCCGCGAAACGGCACGAGATTTAAATACGCTTCTAAGATTTGGTCTTTGCGCCAGGTGCGCTCTAGCTGCGTTGCGGAAAAGGCTTGCCCTGCTTTGCCGAAAATATTTTTGCGCTCGCCGCCTGAGCGCGGGCCTTCATCAATAAGCGAGGCCAATTGCATGGAAAGCGTCGATGCACCACGCGTGCGTTGATTGAGTAAATTGCCCCAAGCAGCAGCTGAGACGGCTTTCCAGTCCACGCCGCTGTGCTCATAGAAGCGCTTGTCTTCGCTGAGCACCATCGCTTCGCGCAGCGTGGGTGACATATCGGCCAAAGCAATCCACTCGCCGCGCCGCACTTGTGAATTGATCCGCAGACGATGCAACTTCTCGCCATGCCGATCCAACAGCCAAGCATCAGAAGCTTTTGTTTCTTGTTTTACATGATCAAAACTGCCACTAGCCGGCATGGAATATGCGCGAGGCGCTATTAAAGAGATAGCGATCAAAGAGAAGGACCACAGAAAACGCAGAAAGTACACAGAAGACACAGAAAAATCCTTGTGGTCTTTTTCTGCGTTCCTCTTCAGAGATGTCATGATCACTTACCAGCCTCCACCTTCACACGAGCATTAGGCGTCTCGCCAAACATCTCTGGTGCATACATCGCCTCAGCTCGCGTTGCCGGCATTGCGAAATCGCCGACGTTGTTCAGCCGAATCGTGTATTCAAATTTGAAGCTGCCCTTGGGCACGTACTCGTAGTAGGCGCGATACGCCTCAAAACTGCGCTCTTCAAATGCAGGCCAAGCGTTGCCGCTGGCTCGCTCACCTTTGCTGGCGATCTCTGAATCGCGACCCAAGCCGCCGCCCAAAATCGTTGCGCCGCCAGGGATCGGATCGGTGATGGCCACCCATGTCATGTCGGCGCTGGAGATTACTTCTACGCTGATGCGAAGCACATCGCCGCGTGAGTATTTGCCAGCCACGGCTTGCTCAGTGGCGGTCACGGTCTTCTTGATCTGGTAACCCGCGTTCATCGGTGCAGTCAAAGGCACAGCGGCCAATGATTGAATCGTGAGCCAAGGCTTGCCAGTGCCTTGGTGCGTCACGGTGAGTGTCTCTTTTGCTTCTTTGCCCCACGGTAGGAAGCCCGTGTTGTTGCGCAGATTGCCGGGCGATGCAGGCGCGCCAAACATCTTGGCTTCGTTTGCTTTGCCTTGTGCATCGCCTGCTGTGATGCGCTCTACCCGAGCCCAATCAACAGCCGCAGAATTCGCGCCCATTGTCGCTTTCGTGTTGCCCGCAACGGGCGTCGCTTCAAATGCCGCAGAGAATTTCTCTAGCGCGATGCCGCCCCACAAATTCGCCGTTGTCGTGAGCCACGCGCCGCGTTGCTGGCGGCTGATGAAGCCGTTTGCCAAGCGCGGCATATCGTCGCGCCATGCAGGCTCATTCATCACAGCGAGGATGAGTCGCGCGGTATTAACATCGCCGCTTTGCATCAGCCACCACCAATAGTCATCACGCTCGGTGCTGAAAATGAGCTTCGTGCCTTGATACGACAAACGCGCTCGCAGAATGCTCTGCGCCTCAGCCAGCTTCTCATCGCGCTTAGGCACATCGCGCACGCGCTGCAAGATTTGCAACCAATCAATCACCGTATGCGTCGGCCATTGGTTCGGAGCAATGGTGATGCTGCCCAGCATGCGGCTAATCATTTGTCCATTTGCTTTGCCAAATCGGGATAGCGCTTCCAGCGCAGCGATCTTGCGCATATCCAAATCTTTGCGTGGGCTCCAGAAATCGCGCTGGATTTTGCCTTCCACAAACGCAATCAAGCCCGCCTCCATCTTGGCGCGGGATTCATCGGGAATCGTAAACGCTGCATTCAAGCCCGAGGCCTCATGCGTGGCCGAGAGCAAATACGCCGTGAGCACATCGCTACCGCGATTGCCATCGCCTTGGCGCGGCGGGAAATAGTTGGCGAGGCCATCGCCATCGAGATACGTGGGAATTTGCGCAGCCACGGTTTGCCAGAGCTTGGCATCGCGCAAGCCCACCGATTTACTCGTTTTCTGCTCCAAGCAAATGAACGGGTATTGCGCAAAATAATCGCGCACGCCCGGCATGCCTTCGGCGAGCTTGGGTTGCAAGGCCAGCTTCAAGCCGCCTCGTTCAGCAAGCGCACCGGAGGGCAAAGCGGCATCCAGCGTGTACGCGCCATCGACTTGCACGAGCGTGGCTTGCTGCACAGTGACAGGCACTGCGGGCACGATGCGCTGGCGCGCTTTGAGTGCATCACGTGCACCACCGACTGAATCTTTTGCTTCAATCTCCCACAAAATCGCCTCAAAGCGGCTGAGCGCCAGCTGCGGCGGCGCAGTCACACTCCACGCCACTTCGCGCGATTCGCCAGCGGGAATATCTATGCTCTGACTTTTCAGCTCCATCAGCGTCGCCCGTGGCGTTACATCGACCTTCATCGCCGCCTTGGTCGTGTTGCGCAAAGTGAGCTGCGCTCGGTATTCATCGCCCTCACGCACTAGCGGTGGCAAGCCGCTGATGATTTGCAAATCTTGTGTAGATTTGATCGTGATCTGCCCCGTGCCAAAGCGGCTCGTGCCATGATCAGCCACCGCCACGATTTTGAAAGACGTGATCGCGTCGTTGAGCGATACATTCACGACTGCTTGACCGTTCGCATCGAGCTGCACTTTCGGATTCCACAGCAGCAGCGTATCTAAGAGCTCGCGCGTTTGCCCGCGCCCACCGCCCCCGCCCGCCGGCACGGCTTTGCGCCCGTAATGCCTGCGGCCAATGATTTCCATTTGCGCCGTAGAAGTTTCTACGCCCCATGCGCGCGGCGTGAGCATGGCATCGAGCAAATTCCAAGTGTCATTGCCAGAAAGTTCGAGCAGCGCTTGATCGACAGCTGCCAGCGCCACCTCAGCGTTCGCCGCTGGCTTGCCATCCGGCAGCTTGGCGCTGATCGTGATTTTGGCTGTGCCGCGCACGGCATAGCTTTCTTTATCAGCGGTGACTTTTACATCCAGCGCATTCGCTTTGCTGCCCACGCGCAGCTCAGCCACGCCTAAGCGAAATGCGGGCTTGCTCAAATCCACCAGCGCTGTGGGCGCGGTGTATTCCTGCCCCTCCACCCAAAACGCCTGCCACCACTCGCGCGGCGCAGAAAAGCCCCATTGGAAAAAGCTGTACCAAGGCACTTCACGCAGCCGCCCGCGCAGCACTAATGCACTCACGAAGACATTTGGCCCCCAGCTGTCTTCAATCTTCAGTTCAATCGTTGGGTCTTGCCCATTGAGCTGCACGATGCGGTGGCTGATGATGCCTTCACGCTCAATGGTGACGAGCGCTGTGGCAAAGCGAAATGGCATACGCACTTGCAGCTTGGCCGTCTCGCCAGCGGAATAATTTTTCTTCTCGGGCAGCAGATCAATCCGGTCATGATCTTCGCCGCCAAACCACAGTTCGCCTTGCTTGGTCACCCACACGCTGCTGGCCGCTTGAATCGTGTTGCCATCTTTGTCAGTGGCCGTGACAACGAGCTCAACCTCACCGGCTTCGCCTAATTTTGTGTCGCAAAGCAAGAGCCCACGCGAATCGCTGGCGCCATCGCAGACTTTGCCGAGGTCTTTGATTTCAGTTTTGTTGTCATAACTGTAGAAACCGCCCACCATGCGCTTACGGCTCGTGGTTGTTATGCGGGCAATCGCTTGCACTTGCAGCTTGATGCCCGGCTGCGGTTTGCCGGAGAGATCAAGCGCAAGCGCTTGGAATTTGATCTTCTGGCTACTCGATGCCCAGCCTTCAGTACGAATGCCTGCCACGACGGCTGCTGGCCAAAGCGTTTGCGTGGAACGAAGGGTTTGAATTTCGCCATTTGGATCGGCATATGTTGCTTCCAACACGATGTCTTGCGGTTGCTTGGCCTTCGGCAATTTCTCGATCGTGAGCTTGCCGCCGCCGGTCTTGTCTAAAGTGATCGGCAATTTGTCTGCCACGATTTTGGTGTCGCGAGCGCTGATGGATTCTTCGTCATCAGAATCGGCATTGCCTTTCTCATCGCGCTTGCCATCACTTTTACGTGGTGCTTCAAAGCTGTACGCATCAAAATCGGGATAGCTCAAATACTTGCCGCGCACCATCGCCGAGACGCGGACTGGCAAGCCACTTGCTGGCCCGCCTGAGACGTAATTGATCTGCACCGCGGTGGGCAATGTTGCCGCGCTCACCAGTGGCTTTTTATCGGAGGGCGCGATGCTGCCCTCCAGCACAGGTAAGCGAAACTCTTCCACACGGAATTGCGTCGTGCCATAGCTGCTCACGCGATTGCCACGCTTGGCCGTGTATCGCACGCTGACTTCATAGATGCCCAGCTTGGCTGCGGGTGGAATCGCAAATGTGTTTTCGCCCGACAAGCCGCCGGTAGCCGTTTTGCGCCACACCAATGGCTGCTTAAACACCGTGCCCGAGCCGGTATGCGTAATCTGGAGTTCATCAGGGCCCTCGCCTTCACCAATCACGCCAAAGCCCGTGCCGGTCAGCGTGCGCAGCACATGCTTCATGCCCACCGTGTCGCCTGCGCGAAACAAGCTGCGGTCTAGTATCGTATGCGCTGTGGTGTCTGCCTCGTTGCGTGAGGAAGTGCGCAGGTTAAAGCGGTAAGGCTCAATACCTTTTTGCCAATCGCTCCACGTGAACGCCATATCGGGCACGCCATCAGCAGCTGTGTGGCGAGCGCTGATGAAGTACGCACCTGAGTCGCCGTCGTCATCTTTGCCCACGCGTGCGCAGCCCGGAGCTTCTGGCGCAACCCCTGTTAGAACTGCCACGCCTTGTTCATTTGTGCGGCCACTGGCAACGAATTTGCCATTGCAATCCGACACACGGACTTCCGCGCCCGAGACGATTTTTGCTTTGTCCAGCGTCGTCACCCAAGCCAGAGAGTTTTCTCTGCCGAGCTTGAAATGCACGCCCAAATTCGTCACCATCGCTGAGGTGCGCACATACATTTTTCGATCTTTGCCCAGCTTCTCATCGAGCAGCGAAGCACCCAGGCGAGCTGATGCAATCTCCACCACGTGAAAGCCGGGCGAGAGCGGCACGCCAACCACCTCAAAAGGGCGTCCTTTGCTTGCATCCGCGCCTTCAGGCTTTGGCAGTTCCAGCGAGCGCGTCGTCATGCCCTTGCCCAGCAGCGGTGTTTCTCGCGATTCTCGGTCTGTGCTGTTAGCGCGCAGCACTTTGCGATACCAGCTGATGATGTCGGCATCCTCTTTCAGCAGCAAACCGCTGATCTGACCCGCTTGCCGCTTTGGCGCGGATTCCAAGCTCACTGCTTTCATGGGCAAGGCTAACTCCACGTTGCGCAGCGTCACGGGTAGTAGTGCAAGCGTGGCCGTTTTATCCGAGCCGCTTTCCGCAAAGCGCTCAATCACACCAAAGCTGCTCGCTGCAAACTTGGCCAGCGGCGGTGGGCCAGCCGTGCGCGTTTTCAGGGGAAAGCTGTCTGCGTTGGCCAACTTGCGGCCAGCGGTGTCTGCAAAGCCGCTGGGCAATTCAATGGTGAGCTCTGCATCTTCAGGCAAGGGCGGCTCAAAAGAGAGCGCGCTCCAAGATTCATCGTCAGGGCCATCGCCCATCATGGGCTTGATGGTTTTTGAGCCGCCCTTGAGCGTGATACCCAGCGCCATTTTTTTGGTGATCGGTGAAGTAAAGCGCATCGTCATGGATTGAATCGGCGAGCAAGCAGCCTGTGCGTTCTCACGTTCGCAGCTGAAGCTCGCCTTAAATGGCTCACGCACTTGAAAATCAAACCGCTTTTCCACTGTGTTTGCCACAGCCGTGCTGCCGACTGCTGGCGTGGCAATGCCTTTGCCATAGTGCAGCGAAACTTTCGCATCTGCACTCAAGCGACGATTGCATTGCAGCGCGACGGTGCGTAGCGGAGCGGCAGCAGACTCTTTAGTCAAACCCAAGCCTTTGAACAGCTCCGCACGCACGCTGCCCTCAATCAATTTGAACGGCACACGCTCACCCAAACCCTGCACGCTGCACCAAATGTTGCCAACCAGCGTGGCCGGGTCTGCATCGCCGCTGAGCCGCAACACAAAGATTTGATCTTCATCAATACGATTGCCCTCAGAGGGCCAAATACGTTTGACGAACGGGCCGCCGCTGTTAAAAGCATAGCTCTTGATGCTTGATATCCGCTGGCCAGCAGGCGAAGAGAAGCCTGAATTCACGGCCACAGTGCATTTGATGCCCGCTGGCAGATCCTGCTCCAACTCAAACGCCCACTCGCGCTCATTTGTCCAGCGCCCACTGCCTTTGCTGCTGGCCGCATCCGAGCAAGAGACCGTAGCTGGAGAAGGCGCACGCGGATCGCCAAAATTCACAGCCGCTTCGTCAAACTTGATAACGACTTGCCGAATCTGCGCGACTTCGCCTTGCGGGGAAACGCTGGTGATCTGAAGAGCGTGTGATGTGGTGCAAATCAGCGCAGCGCAGGCGAGTAGCCAATGGCGTGTGAAGGTGTGTGGTTTGTTGTGCATGTGAATCCTTGTGAAGCGAGGTTACAACAGGTGCATAGAAGTTTTCGTGAAGTAGTTAACGCGCGGGTGGTTACAGTTTGTTAGCGCGTTTCATTCTTAGCAAGTCGGTTGCGCTTGCGATGTCCCCCTCTGCTCATGTCCTCCGGCTGGCGCTGCGCGCATGCCTCCCCCTTGACTTCGTCGAGGCAGACAGCCCAACCACAGCCGATTCGCGCAGGAACGGACAGGCGAGGCAAGCGCGCATGTCGATACGCCATGATAGAAACCAATTGCGAGCGTTTAGCGCGAAGATATTCTTGTTCACCACAAGGCCGCGAGGCTAAGGCATGGCCAACGACCGATGTTGTGTACTCACTCCTGAGGGCGTTGGCTATGCCTTAACCTCGCAGCCGCTCTCTCCAAAACGACATCTTCCAAGAGCCAATAAGCTAGAAAGCAAGAAATTTCAGACGCTATAAATTCAATAGCACTCCACGCAGTATCTACGGCGTAAAACGCCAATATCGCTTAAAAACTAAGCCCGCAAAGCCAGCTCCACAGCCATCCCGATGTAGCTGCCCGGCGTCATCGCAAGCAAGCGCTCTTTATCCGCAGCAGGAATATCAAGCGAGGCAATCAATGCATGCAAATCTTCTTTGCGCACCACCTTGCCGCGCGTCGCTTCCTTCAAGCGCTCATACGCGCTGGCCACGTTATAGCGCCGCATCACGGTTTGAATTGGCTCGGCCAACACTTCCCAGCTTGCATCCAAATCAGCCGCCAATGATTCCTCATTGAGCTCCAGTTTGTTTAAGCCAACCAACAATGATTGGTAAGCGAGCACTGCATAGCCCAGCGCCACACCCATGTTTCGCAGCACAGTGGAATCCGTAAGATCGCGTTGCCAGCGCGAGATCGGCAGTTTCTCAGACAGGTGACGCAACAGTGCATTGGCCAAGCCCAGATTGCCTTCCGCATTCTCAAAATCAATCGGGTTGACTTTGTGCGGCATGGTCGATGAGCCGATCTCGCCTTCTTTCAAGCGCTGCTTGAAATAGCCCAGTGAAATGTAGCCCCACACGTCGCGCGAGAAATCAATCAGGATCGTATCTGCGCGCGCTACGGCGTCAAACAGCTCTGCCATATAGTCATGCGGCTCGATCTGAATGCTGTAGGGCTGAAAGCTGAGCCCTAAGTCTTTTTCAATCAAGCGGCGAGAAAAGGCTTCCCAATCAATATCGGGATAAGCAGCCAAATGCGCATTGAAATTGCCCACCGCACCATTCATCTTTGCAAGCAGCTTGACGCTAGCAATTTTCTCGCGTGCTGTGGCCAAGCGCACCAACACGTTGGCTATCTCTTTGCCCACTGTGCTTGGTGTGGCTGTCTGCCCATGCGTGCGGCTGAGCATGGGCACAGCGGCGTAGAGCTTAGCCATCTCACGCAGCTTAGTAACAATCGCATCCAGCGCAGGCAGTAAGACAGATGAGCGAGCGCTTTGCAATTGCAGCGCATGCGACGTATTGTTAATGTCTTCACTGGTGCAGGCGAAATGCACGTATTCAGACGCAGCCTCTAACTCCGCATGCCCTTTGAACTGCGCCTTGATCCAATACTCCACCGCCTTCACATCGTGATTGGTCGTCTTCTCAATCTCTTTGATCGCAAGCGCATCGCGCTCCGAGAAATTTTCCACCAGGCCTTGCAGATGAGCCCGCGAAGCAGCTACCAGCGGCGCAAATTCCGGCATCCCCGCATCGGATAAAGCGATAAACCAAGCCACCTCCACTTGCACTCTGCGATGCATGTAGCCCAGCTCGCTCATCAAAGGTCTGAGCGTGGTGAGCTTGCCGCCGTAGCGGCCATCCAGTGGCGAGAGAGCGTTAATCGAGCTGAGCGCTAAGACGGCAGAAGGGCGAGAAGTTGTAGACATAGCACTTGATTTTAAAAGCCCTACGAATTGCAGGTGTACACAAGGTCAAAACAGCGGCGATGTGTGTCGGATTGCAACCGATGCTTGCTCTGAAAAAAATAGCGTTCTACGCAGCAAATATAAGAGACTTGGCAACATTTCGTCAAAAAAGAAGAATGAGAAACGATGCGCAATGCATCTAGGTGTAACTCATGAGTTAGTTATATTACCAAACAGTATTTATTTAGAATGTCCGGTATATACTTGCCGCAAGCGAGTAAAAATTATTCGCTTAACCCGCCATCTGGCGCTTTTAGCAAACTTTTTAAAAGGCATCACTATGAATCCCGATTCGAGAAGACATTTTCTGAAAACCAGCGCATCTTTGACAGCCATCGCAGCCGCAAGCGCTGTGATGGTGGCCTGTGGTGGCGGCAATGACACGCCAGTAGTCGTGGCCACCAAGAACATCGTTGATCTAGCAAAAGGCACGCCTGAACTGAGTATTTTGGTCGAAGCCGTGGTTGCAGCGGGTTTGGATGGCACACTTTCAGCTCCCGGCGCATTAACTGTGTTTGCGCCCACCAATGCCGCCTTCGCCGCATTGCTCACCGAGCTGCGTGTAACTAAGGAAGCATTGCTGGCAAATAAAGCACTTCTGACGACTGTATTGACCTACCACGTGCTTGGCAGTAAGGTCAGAAAAGCGGGCATTCCGTTGGGCAAGGCGATTGATCCATTGCTCACGGGCGCTTCCGATTTCTTCAAGATCGACGCCGCCGACGGCAAAGTCGTGATCACCGATGGCCGTAATCGCAAATCAAACATCACCACCACTGACATTGAAGCCACCAATGGCGTGGTGCATTTGATCGACAAAGTGATCTTGCCGGCAAATAAAGACATCGTGCAAACGGCATTGGCATCCAACCCAGAGTTCAGCACATTGGTGGCCGCATTGCAGCAAGCCAGCTTCGTTGATACGCTCAAAGGGGCGGGGCCATTTACTGTCTTCGCGCCAACGAATGCTGCATTTGATGCGCTTCGCCAAGAACTGGCTGGCGCAGGCAACACACCAATCACGGTTGCCGCGTTGCTTGCCAATGCAAAGCTTGGCGACATTTTGAAATATCACGTTCTGGGAGCGCGAGTTTTGAAAGCAGATGTGCCAGTGAACACGGCTGTGGGCACGGCGCTCGCCGCGACCGAGACGATCAGCGTCAGTGCAGGTTTTGTCATCACCGACAAAAAAGGCCGCACATCCAACATTACAGACACTGACATCTTTAACACCAATGGCGTGATCCACGTGATCGACAAAGTTATCCTGCCCAGTGTCGTTTAACTCCCATTGAGTTTTCGCTATCGTTTTTAATTTCTCAACCCCCCGCTTCAACCTTCGAAAGGAAGCACCATGAAAAAATCTCTCCTCACCCTCGCTTTGGGTTTTGGTATCTCCATGAGCGCGATGGCACAAGACATCGTAGATGTCGCCGTCAAGGCTGGCAGTTTCAAAACACTGGTCGCCGCTGTGCAAGCAGCAGGCTTGGTCGATGTCTTGAAAGGCCCTGGCCCATTCACCGTGTTTGCGCCCACCGATGAGGCGTTTGCCAAAATTCCAAAAGCAACGCTTGATGGTTTGTTGAAAGACAAAGCTGCACTGACGAAAATTTTGACGTATCACGTTGTGCCCGGCAAAGTGATGGCGGCTGACGTCAAGGCTGGCAAAGTCAAGACCGTGCAGGGTGGTGAAGTCACACTCGCCACAACCGGTGGCGTGACAGTGGACGGCGCAAAAGTTGTGGCAGCTGACGTAGCCGCAAGCAATGGCGTGATTCACGCGATTGACACAGTGATCATGCCAAAGTAATTGCATCGTGAGACGAGTAAAGCCGCTGCGCTTGAATGGCCAGCGGCTTTTCTTCTGCATTGCACACACTGCCTTGCAGCGCGGCGCGTGATGTACACCCGCACTATGCAAGCTTATCCCGGTTCGTTAAAAATCCATACTGAGTGTTAAACATCTCTTTACCTCACGCTTTTATCTTTGAAAGTAAAGCACCATGAAAAAATCCCTCCTCGCCCTCGCCTTGGGTCTCAGCATGTCAATCAGCTCTTTTGCCGCCGATATTGTTGATACCGCAGTGGCTGCTGGCAACTTCAAAACCTTGGTGGCTGCTGTACAAGCTGCTGGTTTGGTGGACACCTTGAAAGGCCCTGGCCCCTTCACCGTGTTTGCGCCTACCGATGAAGCCTTTGCAAAAATTCCAAAGGCGAAGCTTGATGCTTTGCTGAAAGACAAAAAAGCACTTACCAAGATTCTGACGTACCACGTCGTCTCTGGCAAAGTGATGGCCGCCGATGTGAAGCCCGGCAAGGTCAAAACTGTGCAGGGTTCAACCATCACGCTCGCCACCAAAGGCGGCGTTACCGTGAATAAAGCAAAAGTTGTGGCTGCAGACGTAGCCGCCGACAACGGCGTGATTCACGCGATTGATACCGTGATCATGCCCAAGTAATTTGCGCTGATCTCCATCGAAGCCGTTGCGCCCGAAAAGCGCAGCGGCTTTTTATCTTAAGAGCTTTCTTGCACTGCCAGCCAGCGCTGCTGTCAAGTTATCCAGCACGGCAGATTCCAGATTCCAGCAGTGCCAATACAGCTGCACAGGCAGCGCAAAATTAGGCAGCAAATTAATCAGCTCGCCGCTTTCAATCATCGGCTGCACAAGAAGCTGAGGCAGCACGCTTACGCCCCAGCTCTCGCGCACCGCCCTGACTTGCGCCTGCGAGCTGGGCACAAAGAGCTGCTGCAGGCTCACGCGCTTCAAGCCAAAAGCTTTGGCTACAAACTCGCTTTGCAGATCATCTTTGCGATTGAACGAGATGAAAGGCACGTCGCGAAAATTATGCGCCGTTAACCCATTTTTTAAATCAAATCGGGTGTTATCGCCCATGGATACTGCGCCAACAGCTACATAATTCATAGCACCTAGCGGCACGACTTTGCAGCCTCGCAGCGCGGCTTTGAGTGTGGTGACGCAGCCCAGCACCTGCCCACCGCGCAGCCATTCTTGCGTGAAGTCTTGATCGTCTGTGATGATCTCCAGCGGCAGCCCTTCGCGCACCAAATCGCCGAGCGCATCGAGCGCCCAAGTCGCGATGCTGTCAGCGTTAATGGCAATGGCCACGCGCTCTTCCTCGCGTGCGCCAGAGCCTGAGGGGGCGAGGTCTTTCATGTCGCGTTCAAGATCAGCTCTGAGCAAACGCATTTGTTTGGTGTGCTTGATCAGCAGCTGGCCGGCCGAGGTGGCCTTGAGCGGCCGACTGCGCACGATCAGCACTGTACCCACTTGAGCTTCTAAAGACCGCAGGCGCTGCGACACAGCGGATTGCGTGATAGACAGGCGCACCGCCGCCCTCTCAAAACCGCCCTCTTCGACGATGGCCGCCAAGCATTCCAAAGCATCGGGATCGAATGAACTCATTATTAGCGCTTCTAATGTTTATCAGAAGAGTTTAATTTCACTGTTAATTGGCGTCAAGCTCTGGCATTATAAAAATCTATGAAAGTACTCGTATGAAAGTCGTTGTCCTTGGCGCAGGCATTATTGGGGTGAGCACGGCGTGGCATTTACTGCAAGCCGGCCATGAAGTCACGCTGGTAGATCGGCAACTTGAGGCAGCGAGCGAGACGAGCTTTGCCAATGCATCGCAAATTTCAGTGAGCTATTGCGAGCCTTGGGCTAACCGCGATGCGCCACTTAAAGCTTTGAAATGGATGTTCTCCGATGAAGCGCCCTTGCTCTTTCGCCCGCAAAATCCTTTTGGCGCTGGCATTCATCAATACAGCTGGGGCTTGCAATTCTTAGCCAACTGCAATGACAAGGCCTTTGAGCGCAACGTGGCGCAAATTGTGGCGCTGGGGCGGTATAGCCATGCTGCGCTCAGAGAAGTTGTCTCGCAAACGGGCATCGAATACAACCGCCTGCAAAAAGGCATTGCACACATCTTCACTGATGAAAAAGCGTTTGCATCGGCCAACGAGGCAGCCGCTCTCATGCGACGCTATGGCGTTCAGCGCGATATCGTGACCACAGCGCAATTGCTGCGCATTGAGCCAGCATTTAAAAACTTTGCTCATTCCATCGTGGGCGGCACATTCACGCCCAGCGATGAATCTGGCGATGCACGTGTATTCACACGCCAGCTCGCTGAGCGTTGCAGCCAACTCGGCGCGCAAATGCTCATGGGCCACGATGTATTGAGCTTGAAAAAGATCGTTAATGCTATTGATTCAGTAGCGCTTCGCGCAGTATCCACGGGCAAAAATGACCAAACTGTGCGCACGATTGCCGCAGATGCCACTGTTGTGGCTTGCGGCAGCTATTCCGCGCCGCTCTTGCGCACAGTTGGCGTGAATCTGCCGGTGTATCCCGGCAAGGGATACAGCGTCACGCTGCCGCTTTTAAAGCCCGAGCTTGCGCCGCAAGTCTCCACGATTGACGATGCAAAGAAGATTGCCATGACGCGCTTAGGCAATTTTTTGCGCGTGGCCGGCACGATTGAAGTCGGCGGATATGACCTCTCGCTTGACACACCTCTTGCGCAAAAGCGCTGCGAAATGTTGCTGCACCGGATTGAGGCCATCCTCCCCGGCGTGGCCGATACGCGCACGCCACGAGAAGGCGGCAATCCGCAATACTGGGCTGGCTTGCGCCCCGCCACGCCCACCAATATTCCCTACATCGGCCAGACCAAGGTGAACAAGCTGTGGGTCAACACCGGCCACGGCACGCTCGGCTGGACGCATGGCGCAGGCTCAGGCAAAGCAATTGCCGAGCTGATCAGCGGCCGCAAGCCTGAGATGGCGTTTGATTGCCGGGGCACTTAGACTGCACCATGACTGGGCTCGGCTCGCCCTAACGTTGGTTGTTGCAATAGCGTCATAGAAAAGCCACTTGCCCTTATGTGAACCACCTGCCACGCGTTTGTGGGATGATTTGTTAACAAAAGGAAACATCAATGCTTATTCAGCTCACCTACGCGAGCCGCACCTCTGCCGCCTACACCAACGACGACCTTGTTAGCATCCTTAAAGCCTCTCAACGCAACAACGCAAGGGTCGGCGTGACAGGCGCGCTTTGCCTAGCCAACGGTATTTTTTTGCAGCAGCTTGAAGGCGATCGTGCTGAAGTCAACCGCCTCTATCACCGCATCTTGGCTGATCCACGGCACCGCGAACCCGCAGTGCTCGATTTTGCCGAGATCACCAGTCGCAGATTTACCACTTGGTCGATGGGATCACTTGCGCCGCTTGATACCAACCGCCATATTTTCTTAAAGTACTCGCGCTCCGCAAGCTTTGACCCGTACGGCATGAGCGGCCCCACGCTGCAGGCATTTTTCAGCGAGCTCTTGGCCAACGGCGAATGGATCGTCTAGGACATTCGACGAGCAGAGCGTTAACTTTCTAGAAAGCAAAATAAGCATTTTGAACCCGTAGAATCTGCGTGAAGCGCTATTGTTTTAATAGTCGCCAAAAAAAGTCATGCTGCCTTCTGCGTTTTCAACAATCAATTGGCAAGCCCCTTGGTGGCAAGCTTGGGCGAAGTTAGGCAAGCGCGTGCAAAGCGCTGTGCTCGCCAGCGGTAGCGTCCATCAAGCGCTGAATGCATGCAATAGGCAAACCGCGATCCGCTTTGTGCCGCAATCAGCTTTGCCTGAGGCGCAAGCGTATGAGGCGTTTATTTTTGAGACGCAGACCGTGCCCACACGAGATAACTTGCATGATTTTTTCAATGGGTTGGCTTGGTTGCGGTTTCCACTCACGAAGGCCAGGCTCAATGCGCTGCAAGATGAGCAAATTCAAGCAAATGGCGTGCAGCCACCAAACAACAACGTTCGAGGCGCACTGCGCGATGCGCTCACGGTGTTCGACGAAAACGCGGCGTTTCTATGTGCCGATTTGCATGCGAGCGTGATCGCGGCGTTGCGCGAGCACGACTGGCAAACCGCTTTTCAGGCGAATCGCGATTTACTGCTTGCGCATCCGCCCGTGCTTTTCGGTCATGCACTGCTAGAAAAACTCGTTTGCCCTTATAAATCAATCACTGCACACGTGTATGCCGCGCCAAATGCTATTAATTTAGAAGCGCTTGACGCAGTATTGGCGGGCGATATCAGTGAAAAACGCTTAAATCCTAAGCCCTTTGTGCCGCTGCCCGTGCTCGGCGTGCCCGGTTGGTGGCCAGCCAACGAGGGGGCTGATTTCTACGCTGACACTACGGTCTTTCGGCCGCGCCGCTCTTGATTTTCTGCGTCCAGGCCTTACTATCTCCGCTCTAGGCTCACCTTCGTGCGCTGCATTTAAAGACAATCTATGAAACGCGTTCTTTTATTCCTCGCCACCAACCTCGCCGTGATGGTCGTGCTCGGCATCGCTGCCAGCTTGCTCGGCGTCAACCGATACCTAACCCCCAACGGCCTGAATATCGGCTCGCTCATGGGCTTTTCGCTGCTCATGGGCTTTGGCGGCGCGATCATCTCCCTGCTGATCAGCAAGCCTGTCGCCAAATGGAGCACTGGTGCAAAAGTGATCGGCGCGCCGCAAAATGCGGATGAAGTATGGATCGTCGAGACGGTCAAGAAGTTTGCCGACAAAGCAGGCATCGGCATGCCAGAAGTGGCAATTTATGAAGGCGAGCCGAATGCGTTTGCCACCGGTGCATTCAAGAATTCCGCGCTCGTGGCAGTCTCCACCGGCTTGCTGCAAAGCATGACGCGCGAAGAGGTCGAGGCCGTGATCGGCCATGAAGTGGCGCACATCGCCAATGGCGATATGGTGACGATGACGTTGATCCAAGGCGTGATGAATACTTTCGTCGTGTTCCTCTCGCGCGTGATCGGCTACTTTGTGGACAAAGTGATTCTGCGCAACAACGATGGCCCGGGCATTGGCTACATGGTCACCACTATCGTGCTCGATATCGTGCTCGGCTTTGCTGCGGCGATTATCGTGGCGTGGTTCAGCCGCCAACGCGAATTCCGCGCCGATGCGGGCGCGGCCAACTACATGGGCCAAAGCCGTAGCATGCAAAATGCGCTGGCTCGTCTTGGCGGCCTCGTGCCCGGCGAGCTGCCTAAAAGCATGGCTGCGATGGGCATTGCGGGTGGTTTAGGCAAGCTCTTTTCCACGCATCCGCCGATGGAAGAGCGGATTGCACGTTTGCAGCAGAGCAAAATCTGAGCTTTCTTTGTTTCCCGAAGAGCCCGCCTTGCGCGGGCTTTTTTGTGGCTCACTAAAGCTAAGAAAAGTTAACGCAGAAAATACAGAAATCGCACAGAAATCGCACAGAAAGCGCAGGAAAAATTCATGCGTGCTGATTGGTGACAGTGCTGGCAAAGCAGGACTTTTTCTGCGTCTTCTGTGGTTTTCTGTGCTTTCTGTGTTCCTCACTTCCCACACCAGTCATGCAAGCCAAGATTAAAATCATGGCATGCTATTTCTGAGACAACTCCAAGCCGCCCAACAGCAAAATCAATCCATGCTCTGCGTTGGCCTCGATCCTGAGCCCAGCCGCTTCCCCGGCGCACTCAAAGGAAACGCTAACAAGATTTACGATTTCTGCGCCGCTATCGTTGATGCCACTGCAGACGCAGTCATCGCTTTCAAACCGCAAATTGCCTACTTCGCAGCCCATCGCGCAGAAGGCCAGCTGGAGCGATTGATGGAACACATGCGCCGCGTTGCGCCCCATGTGCCAATCATCCTTGATGCCAAGCGCGGAGATATCGGCTCCACAGCCGAGCAATACGCCATCGAGGCTTTCGAGCGCTATGGCGCAGATGCCGTGACGCTCTCGCCCTTCATGGGCTTTGATTCTGTGCAGCCGTATTTGAAGTTTCACGACAAGGGCGCATTTTTGCTTTGCCGCACATCGAACAAAGGCGGCGATGATTTGCAAAATCAACGCTTATCAAGTGTTGCGGGCCAGCCTCTTTTGTATGAGCATGTTGCTCATCTTGCGCAAGGGCCATGGAATTTGAATGGCCAGCTCGGCCTCGTCGTGGGCGCAACGTATCCTCAAGAGATAGAACGCGTGAGAAGCATCGCGCCAACGCTGCCTTTGCTGATTCCCGGTGTCGGCGCGCAAGGTGGCGATGCATCGGCCACCGTGCGAGCAGGCTGGCGAGTGGATGCGCCGATCATCGTGAATTCTTCGCGAGCGATTTTGTATGCCTCTAGCGGCGATGATTTTGCGCAAGCTGCGCGCAAAGAAGCGCTTAAAACGCGTGACGTTTTGCAAAGCGCGAAAGCGTAGTCCGCGCGTCGCTGCAGCGTGACAAATTTGTCATGCGCGCCGCTCATCTTTAGCATTCGGCCGCCTATCTCCCGCGGCCTACAAATGCACACAGCTTGACGGTTTTCGTAGCTATTTAGTACTGCTAGGGCGGTGCAACGGATGAATATCGCCATTACAGTGGCGCATCGGAATTTCAAATCATCCACACCATGTCCAACGTCGTATCTAGCGAAAACAGTGGCGTCCTCGCAGCCACACCGCCCATGGCACCGAAGCCACGCGTCTCTAACCTCCCAACAAACTTCTCATCCTCTCCGCGCAAAAGCGAGGATGAAGACAACCCAGAAAGTGCCATGCCAAGCGCAATAGGGCTCGCTGCCTTGTCTGCCGCTTTACTGGCGGCCTGCGGAGGCGGTGGAGGCGGAGGTGACAGCACAGGCTCGGCCACACCTAGCGCACCTGGCACATCCGGCACTGCTCCCGCGCCGGGAGCAGTGCCCACTCCGCCCGTGGCCACATCACCCGCCAGCCCGCCAGCGCCAGCGCCTGTCGTTGAAGTCCCGGTTGCAGCGGGCTTCAATAATTTCCCTAAAGCCGCCAATGATGCGCAGGCCGCTCGCTTCTTGCAGCAATTGCAGTTTTCTTCCACGCCTGCAGAGATTAAAGCCGTGAGCGACAGTAATTTTGCGGGCTATTTGCAGCAGCAAATGCAAGCCACGTATGACATCAACAACACCGAGCAATCGGGCTGGGCGTGGCTTGAATCGCGCGGCTACGGGCTTGATGCCAACCTTGAGAAAAACGTTTACAACACCACGATTGCCGATTACATGCTTTGGAAGCAACTCATGACGGCTCCAGATGCGATGCGCAAACGCATCGCGCTGGCTTTGTCTGAGTATTTCGTGATCTCTGGCAACTTGCTAGAGATTGATTGGCGCGGCTACATCGTGGCCGGCTTTTGGGAAATCCTCAACAAGCATGCTTTTGGCAACTTCCGCGCTTTGCTGGAAGACGTCACGCTCAGCCCCGGCATGGGCTATTTTCTCAACACGCGAGGCAATAAAAAAGCAGACACTAAAGGCCGCCTGCCTGACGAAAACTATGCGCGCGAGATCATGCAATTGTTCACGATTGGTTTGTATGCGCTGAATACCGATGGCACTATCAAAACCAATGGCGGCGCAAAAGTAGAGAGTTATTCCAGCGCCGATGTGACTGAGCTGGCCAAGGTTTTTACGGGCTACGAATTTGATCGTGGCTCCAACCCCTATGCACCCGGCAGCTCAGCAGGCATTACATTTCCAGGAAGAACTTACAAAGTTTGGCCACGCGAATACGCGCGCAAGCCGATGAATCAAACCAATGTGAATGAATCTGAACATTCGCCTGAAGAAATCAAATTCTTGGGTTCGACGATTGCTGCCAACACATTGAGCGCGGTAGCCTTAGGGAAGGCACTGGACACTTTGTTTAACCATCCCAATGTTGGCCCTTTCTTTGGCCGCCAGATGATTCAGCGTTTGGTTAAAAGTGATCCATCGCCAGCTTATGTGGCTCGTGTGGCGAATGCTTTCGCCAACAACGGTGCAGGCGTCAGGGGCGATATGAAAGCGGTGTGGACAGCGATTTTGCTTGATGATGAAGCACGCGATCCAGCGGGCGTGACCGATCCCTTCAGCGGCAAATTGCGCGAGCCGATGATTCGCTTAGTGCAATGGGCGCGCAGCTTTAACGTGACCTCTAAATCCGGTACGTGGAAGATTGCTGACTTGTCGGACACTCAATATGCACTTGGTCAAAGCCCAATGCGCGCGCCTTCCGTGTTTAATTATTTTCGCCCTGGCTACGTGCCGCCGGGCACGGAGATGGCCTCGCTGCAAGCCACATCGCCAGAGTTTCAAATTGCCAACGAGACCACGGTGAGCACGTACATCAACTACATGCAAAATGCGATTCGTAGCGGCCTCTACACCTTTGATCCAGGCACCAATGACGTGACTTACAACGTCGGCGGCACGACCGACATCAAGCCCGATTACAGTAGCTACTACGCCTTGATTGACAACAGCGTGATCAACAATGAAGAAGCCACGCGCGTTGCAACAGCGCTGATCAATCGACTCGATATCGTGCTCACCGCAGGTCAACTCAGCGTCATCAGCAAAACAGACATCACAGGCGCGATCAAAGCCGGCATGCTTCAAGGCAGCAAGCTCGTGACCAATGCTGACACGCCTGCCATGGCCGAGAAGCGCCACGATCTCATCACTGTCGCTATTCTGATGGTGATGTGCAGCTCAGACTACTTGATCCAAAAATAAGCGCGCGAGAACACCATGCATTTCATCCAACCTCAAGATCACACACGCCGCGCCTTTCTGCGCCGCGCTGGCCAGCTCGCCTTCACAGGCGCAGCCTTGCCCACAGCCATCAACCTCGCCGCTTTAGGCGAAGCTGCTGCGTTTAATGCGGGTGATGCCAACGACTACAAAGCTTTGGTCTGCGTCTTCCTCTACGGCGGCAACGATTACGCCAACACCATCGTGCCCGTGGATGCGGCCAGCTACGCGCGCTACCAAACGATTCGCGGCACGACAGGCTCACTCGATCAAAACGGTATTGCCTTGGGCAAAGCCGCGCTAGATGCGATGCTGCTCAACCCGATAGCCGGCGGCGCGCCCGTTTCAGCCATTGGCGATACGGGGCTGCAATACGCCATGCATCCAAGCATGACGGGCTTGCGCGATTTATTTAACAGCGGCAAAGCCGCTGTGCTGCTCAACAGCGGGCCACTCGTCAAACCGATCAGCAAAGCGCAATACATTGCCACAGATCGCAACGCCTACCCGCTGCCACCCAAACTCTTCTCACACAACGATCAACAATCGATCTGGCAATCTTCCTCGCCAGAGGGCTCCACGATTGGTTGGGGCGGCAACGTGGGTGATCTGGCGCTAAGCAGCAACAGCAAATCATTGTTCACTTGCATCTCGCTCACCGGCAATGCCGTGTTCCTCTCCGGCGATCAAGCCTTGTCTTACCAAGTGGGCACGCAAGGCGCGGTCAAGGTAAATTCAGTCGGGGCAAATGCTTGGAACTATGGCTACAGCGGCGTTGGCGCTGTGATGGAAAAGCTCACCATGGGCACGACACGTGGCAACTCGCTGGAGAAAGAATACAACCGCATCACCAAGCGCGCGATTGAAGCAGAAATTGATATCAACTCAGCCATCAAAGGCTCGGAGCCAACGAACAATGTCTTTCCTGCAAAGTACAAAGCCTTTAATGACTTAACAACTAGCGGCCAGAGCAGCTCGCTTTCCAATCAGTTGCGCATGGTGGCGCGCTTGATTGAGGCGCGCGGCACTTTGGGCAACAAACGCCAAGTCTTCATGGTCTCGCTGGGTGGCTTTGATCTGCACGATAACCTCATGACAGACAACGGGCATTCGCGCAACATGGCTCGCGTGAGCTCGGCGATGAAAGCATTTCACGATACGCTGGCCTCAGCAGAATTTGGCAGCATCGGCAATCAAGTCACGACGTTTACCGCATCAGAATTTGGCCGCACGTTGTCATCGAATGGCGATGGCTCCGATCACGGCTGGGGCGGGCATCAGATCATCATGGGCGGCGCGGTCAAAGGCGGCGCATTTTATGGTTATGCGCCACCCGTCAGCGTAGCGGGCAATCAGTGGAATGATTCTGCTGCGGTCAAGGCCGCTCCCGAGAATCAATGGCATGTGGGCCAAGGCAGATTGCTGCCCACCACGGGCGTGGATCAATATGCGGCGACGCTGGCGAAATGGTTTGGCGTCTCGCCTGCTGAGATGAGCGGCCCGGGCAGCATCTTGCCTTTCTTGGATAACTTTGGCGGCACATTGCGCGTCAATGGCGTCGATCTGGCTTATCCGAAAGACTTGGGCTTCATGCTTTAAAAAGCGGTGTTGTTTGCATAAAAGTTTATGCAATTTAGTCGTTTTAGGCCGTGGATACTGCGTGAGGTGCTATTAGTTTAGGAGTCTCGTGCCCTCAATGAGCTAAGGCCTCATCTAGCTTCTCTATCCAATGGCGCACTGGCACATCGGTGCCGCTTTGCAAGTGCGTGATGCAGCCGATGTTGGCGCTGAGTATGGTTGCGGGCTTCATCTCTTGCAGATGGCCGAGTTTGCGATCGCGCAATTGATACGAAAGCTCAGGCTGCAAGACGCTGTAGGTGCCCGCTGAGCCGCAGCACAGATGTGCTTCGCAGCTTGCGGTCTTCACATTAAAGCCCAGCTCACTCAAATGCTTTTCCACGCCGCCACTCAGTTGCTGGCCATGCTGCAAAGTGCAGGGCGGATGAAAGGCGAGTTGCTCTTTATTTGCCGCTTTCATTTTTGGCTTTAAAGCTGTGACGAGTTCTGGCAACAGCTCACTGATGTCTTTCGTGAGCGCACTGACCCTGGCGGCTTTGCTGGCGTACTGCGCATCATGCTGCAAGATATGGCCATACTCTTTGACCGTCACGCCGCAGCCCGAAGCATTCATGATGATGGCTTCAACTTGGCCGCTTTCAACATACGGCCACCACGCATCAATGTTGGCTCGCATTTGCGCCTTACCGCCATCTTGATCATTCAAGTGAAACTTCACCGCACCGCAACAGCCTGCTTTTTTAGCGGTGATCGTCTGGATGCCCGCTGCATCGAGCACACGCGCTGTGGCAGAGTTGATATTGGGAGACATGCTCGGCTGCACGCAGCCTTCGAGCATCAGCATCTTGCGAGCATGCGAATGCGCGGGTCGCAAGCCAGCGCTACGTTTCTCGGGCACTTTGTTTTTCAAAGCTTTCGGC
>JAYSRZ010000590.1:0-7330 GCA_043720775.1 Variovorax sp.
TGGCCGAATGTGCCGTCTTGTACGGGCTGGCTGGGCTTGGATGCGCGCGGGCAGTGGTGGATGCGCGATGACGAGGCGCAGGCTTGCGGCGCTTTCAGCAGCGGCAAGCCGGGCGCGAAGGGCTCTGTGCTCGCGCATGAGAAGCTGATTGCTTTTATCAATCGCAATTACCAATGTCTTGAGGAAGCTGTGAATGCAAAGCACAAGCCAACTTACTCAATAGATGAAGAAGCGAATGCAAAAGTGGGGCAATGGTTCTTCCAGAATGGCCCGCAGCGCGTGTATGTTGAGCTAGAGGCCACGCCTTGGGTCTGGCGCGTGCAGCCAGACTTCACGATCCTTGCGCACACAGGCAAAGATTGCAAACCGCAGCGCTGCGTGCTCGACGAATTTGGCGCTTTGTATTTGGAGACTGAGCTGGGCTTCGGTCTCGTACATACGGTAGATATGCTGCTTGCCGCAGACGCATTGGAGCGCGGACTGTGGGTGGCGCAAGAGATGGCGCGCCGTGAGTTACCTGCGCGCTTTGGCTATGTGCGAAGCCCACAAAAGGTACAAGCCATGTCTGCTGGATCAAATAAATTGCTATGAAAATAGTAGCACTCTACGTAGATTCTATGCCGGCGATATGCCGTTTTCTGTCTTAAATGAGTGAAGAAAATCAGCCTGCGAGCACTTTGGCAAACACATCAGCATCAACATTACCGCCGCACAGCGTGGTGCCAATCGTCTAGCCTCGGCAATATCAAATGCCTTTCGATTCGATTTTGACAACCCCTTTGGGCGTTTGCAAAGTGGCGATCAAATTGGCCTCGCCCTGTTCAATAGAAACACCCTGAAGACCGATGGCAATATGTGCGGCTTCAAGCGGGGCAGCTTGTGGCGACGTCATGTGCAAGTTGAGCAAAGAGATGCCGCTATCAGGCATGCCTTTGGCTGGATGCACGGCAACCAAGGGGTCAGCTCCTGCCTCGCCCCATTGGATCAGAGTCGGCAAGCCGCCGTTGAACAAGCGCTGGCCATCACCCCGCACTGTGATTTGCCATTGCAGCAAACCAGAGGGCGTCATGCGGCTGGCTTGCACGGCGGGGCCGCGATCAATGCCTAAAGCGGTGAGTGCATCGCAAGCTTTGCGCACATCGTGAGTGTTTGCCACGAAATGTACGAGGCGGGGTCTGGCTTCAATGCCAGAGCGCAGAAGCTCAGAATCTAGATCAAACCAACGGCATTTTGAGCCGTTGGCCGGCGTGTTTACTGCGCTAGATGCTACTGAATTTATAGCAATTATTTCAAAATACGCGTGCGGGTAGTTCGCCGTCGCGATGCGAAACAGGCGGTTATGTGTACCAAACAGCGGATGCTCCCCACCGGGCCCTGGCGTGATGCCTAAGGTGTCTTCACACCAAGCCACGCCTTCTTCCAAAGTGCGAGCAGCTACCACGAGGTGATCAACTTGCGCGCTCATCACAACATCACCTTGCCATCGATGCAAGTCACGCTCGCTCCGCCAATCCAAATGTCGTTGTCTTGTTTGTCCACATGAACGCGCCCCGCACGCCCGAGCGCTGTGCCTTGCGCGGCCACGTAGCTTGGGGGCGCCAGGCCTGCGCCAATGAGCCACTGAGCGATACTTGCATTGAGCGAGCCCGTGACGGGATCTTCCGTCATGCCGTTGTTACCGGGGAAGAAGGCCCGCACTTCAAAGTGCGTTGTCATGCCATCTTCGAAGTGCGGCTCGTCGCTAACAGTTTGCGCACCAACGACGCCAACTTTGCCTCGCGGCCCCACCACGCCGATATCCAAACCTGCGAGCACAGAGGCATCAGGCTTTAACGCCAATACCTGCTGCGCCGAGCGCAGCATCACGCCGCGCCAATTGGGCCCGTTGTCACACCATGCATGCGCCACAATATCGCTGCGCTGCACACCCAAGCTGCGTGCGATCAAAGTCACGTCTGCTTCATCCAATGCGCCACTCTTGAGCAGCGGTGGCGCAGCAAAGGCCAAGCGCCCACTCGCCGCATCGCGCTTGATCTTCACAAGGCCGATGCCGCATTCCTGCACGATGAAGTCACTTTGTGAAGACCCTCCGTTTTCTAGCCAAGCGTGGCACGTGCCCAAAGTCGGATGCCCTGCAAATGGCAGCTCGCGCCCCGGGCAGAAAATGCGCACTTTGTAATCCGCTCGCACTTGTGTAGGCGGAAAAAGAAAAGTGCACTCACTCAAATTCGTCCAGTTCGTGAAGTGCTGCATCTCCTCGGTAGAAAGCCCCGAGCCATCCAGCACCACGGCCAGTGGGTTGCCGTAGTAAGGGCGAGCGGTGAACACATCAACTTGTTTAAAGGCGCGTTGTTTCATCATGATTCAATCCATTCAATGCGCAGTGGAAGCGCGTTCGTTAGGTGTCAGGTGCGCGATCTTGCCATCGCCATACGAGCGCAACACTTGCGAGATCACGATATGAAAGCCTTGATACCACTGCTGATACTGGCGCTTGGCTTCCAAGTGCTTGGGGTGATTGGAAAATTCTTTGAGCGCCTCAAGCGTTGCCCAGTAATACGTCGCGTTGATGCGTTGGCCGTCTTCAGACTTCCAATTCTCTTGCCCCAAAAATCCCGGCGTGGCTTTGGCTGCCGCATCGATCAAAGCATCTAGAACGAAATAGCGGTCGTCAAAATTGCCAGGAAGGAAGATAAAAGCGGCGCTGTACATGGGTTTCCTTTTATCGATTGCTCGATCATTCAAGCTACAACAAGGTCAAGCACACCTTTGCTTGCAGGATGCGCGAGCAAAGGCGCATACCAGTGCTCAATCGCGGGATAAGCGACAGCATCGCCGCTGACCGTGCGAACTGCCCACCAGCGATGCACGTCGCAGAGGATCGGAATATCAGCCATCGTCAAAGACGAGCCGGCCATATACTGCTGCTCGGCGAGATGCGCCTCGATGATGCCGAGCCAATGATTCATCTTGCGCGTGTATTCGTCAATCAGCGAATGATTGCGCTGCTCGGGCGCTGTGCGAATCCACTGAATGAAGGGCAAACCGCTCGCGCGGTTGAGCTCGGATTGCTGCCAATCCATCCAACGCTCTGCATCAAAGCGTTGCTTTGCATTCTGAGGATACAGAGCTCCCGAGGAATACTTTTCGCACAAGTAACGCACGATGACATTGCTCTCCCAAAGCGTGAAATCACCATCTTGCAGCACGGGGATCATCGCGTTTGGATTCATCTTCTGAAACTCTGACGTGTTGATCACGCCAAATGCAGCGCCTGCATCAATGCGTTCAATGGGCAGATCTAAATACTGCGCCGTCCACATCACCTTGCGCACATTGATGGAGCTGATTCGTCCCCAGAGCTTGAGAGATTCGCTCACAGATGCGCCTTGAGGACGGCGGCCAATGCAGCCACGCCGATATTGATCTGCTCCACGCTGGCCGTGACGAAACTCAGGCGCAAAGTGTTGTGTTGTGGGTTGTCGGCAAAGAAAGCTGCGCCGGGCACGAAGGCGACGTTGCGCTCTACGGCTTTGGGGAGCAAATCAACTGCGTTCATATGCGCGGGCAGTTTGACCCAGAGAAACATGCCACCTGTGGGCTTGTTCCAATCGATGCCAGTACCTTTTAATTCACGATCTAAAGCAGCGAGCATGGCTTCGCATTGCGATTTGTAGAGCGCGCGGATGGTGGGCACATGACGGTCGAGGAAACCGTCTTTCAGCACTTCGGCGACCAAGCGCTGGTTGAAGCTGGGCGTGTGAAGGTCAGCGGCTTGCTTGGCTTGCAAGAGCTTGGGATACAAAGCTTTCGGCGCGACGAGAAAGCCTAAGCGCAAGCCGGGAGCGAGCGTTTTGCTAAAGCTGCCCATGTAGATGCAACCATCCGGGTTGCGAGCGGTGAGCGATGCGGGCGGGGGAGCGTCAAACCACAAATCGCCATAGGGGTTGTCTTCGATGATCGGTAGACCAAGCTGCGCGGCCTCGGCACTCAGAGCCGATCGTCTTGCTTCGCTCATGCTGCGGCCAGTGGGGTTTTGATAATTGGGGATCACGTAGATAAAGCGCGCGGGGTTCGACGCTTGGGTGGCTTTCGCTCTCACATCATCAATCAACACGCCTTCGTCATCACTGGCCACGCTCACGTATTGCGGCTCCATCGGCGTGAAGGCTTGCAGTGCGCCCAAATAGGCAGGCGTCTCAACGAGCACACGAGAGTCTTTATCGATCAAAATTTTGGCAATCAAATCCAGCGCTTGCTGCGAGCCAGTCGTGATCAACACTTGATCTGCATCGACCTTCCAAGGCACGCCAGCGGAGGCGCTTTGCCGCCCCAACTCATTCGCCACAAATTCACGCAACGCCGGAAAGCCTTCGCTAGCCGCATACTGCAAGGCCGCTTGCCCGTCATTGGCGAGCACATCGGCGCAAGCTTTGGCAAAAGCTGAAATTGGAAAAGTTTTAGGTGATGGAAGGCCGCCCGCAAAGCTGATGATGCCGGGCTTCTCCGTCACCTTCAAAATCTCTCGGATGATCGAGGGATTCATTTTTTCGGCGCGGTGCGCCAGCGTCCAATTCATCGTCATGTTATTCACCACCTTGTTGTCCGTAAAACACCACCCAAGTCACAAAATCATCGCTGAAATTCTCAAAGCGATGCGCCACACCCGCAGCTACAAAAAATGCATCACCTGCTGCAGCATCAAAACGCTGCCCGTTGATCATAATTTCGCCCGTACCGCTGTGAATGAAATACAGCTCATCTTGCGAATGCGGTTGCTGCAAATCCTGATCTATAGGCGCAAACACTTCCACCGACATCGTGCCACCCGCCATCATCGTGACGAATGGCGCGCCTTGTGGATACTTCTCAGTTGGCGCTGAGGGCAAGCGCTTCAAAGCCTGATCGATGGATACTTTCATTCGGCAGTTCTCAATCCACGATGAACAATTTCGCCCCCAGCGGCGCACGCGAGCGATGCGGCTCGGCGTTGTCGGCCACCTGATAGCTCATGCCGGGCTTCAAAATAAACACGTGGCCGTCTTCGAGCTCAGTGATCAGCTGGCCTTCCATGCAGAGCAACACATGGCCTTTGACGCACCAATGATCGCTCACATAACCCGGCGTGTATTCCACCATGCGCACGCGCATCTCGCCAAACTGCTGCGTGCGCCAAAACACGCGGCCTTCATCTGCGGTCTTTTCTTCTGGCGTGATTTGTGCCCAATCGACGGTATTGAATGCAATATTATTTATCTTCATAGCGTTATCCTTTAAGTGCAATCACGGCTTCAATTTCTACAGCAAAACCTTTGGGCAAGGAGCTTACGCCCACAGCAGATCGCGCGTGCTCTCCTGCGCTGCCAAACACTTGCAAAAATAAATCAGAGCAACCATTGACCACTTCGGTGTGTTCCGTGAAATCTGCAACAGCGTTGACCATGCCCAAAACTTTCACAATGCGTTTGACTCGCGACAAGTCGCCGAGAGCTTCCTTCATGATCGCTATGAGCTGTAAGCCAACAAGCCTCGCATGCTCGCGCGCTCGGGCTGTCGAGATGTCGTGACCTACCTTTGGAGTCACGGCGATCTCGCCTCGAAGTGGATCGCCTTTGCCTGAAAGATAAAGCCAGTTGCCCTCAATCACCCAAGGCTCAAAGCTGCCTCGCGGGCGCGTTGTAGGTGGCAACTCCAAGCCGAGTTCAATGAGGCGCTGCTCAGGTGTCATATCAGTTTCCTTTTGCGGTTGTTTCAACAGGCATTTTCTTTCCCACATACACCGTTGCAATCACCGCAATCGCGAAGACGAGCGTGAGCGCATCCAAGCGCTCACCCACGAGCGGCACGGCAAACAGCAAGCTTAAAAACGGCTGAATCAGTTGCACTTGGCTCACGCGCACTGCGCCCAAGGCCAGCGCGCGATACCAAGCAAAGAAACCGATCCACATGGAAAACAATGCGACATAAGCAAAGCCCACCCAGCTCATCGTGGCAATTGAGGCGGGCTGCGCAGGTGCAAAGACAAATGCCACCGGGAGCGTGAGCGGCAAGCTGCTCACCAGCACCCAGCAAATCACTTGTTCTGAGCCAAGCCGAGGCGTAAGGCGAGCGCCGCCAATGTAGCCGAACGCGCCGGTGGTCATGGCGATGATGAGATAGATATTTGCTGCGCCCAGATAGAAGCCGCCCGTGGCTTGCCATTGCCGCCAGATCATGAAGGAGAGCACGAGGCCGCTGCCAAAAATGGCGCAAGCCCAGAAGCCTTTCGATGGCCGTTGCTTAAACCATAGCGCGCCCAACACAGCGGTAGAAAGTGGAAGCAAGGCGGTGACCACTGCGCCATGCGTGCTCGGCACGTAGCGCAGCGCGAGCGCGAGAAACAGCGGGAAGCCGACGATCACACCAAATGCAGTGAGCGCAACCAACGGCCATTCAGCGCGAGTGGGCACATTGAGCGTGCCGCGTGAATGCTGCCAGAGCAGATATACGACCGACAACACGCCGGCCACTGCCGCCCGCCCAAATGTGACGAACCACGGCGAGAGCTGCGGGGCATCTACGCTGCCCACGGCTAGGCGCGTGAAGGGCAACGTGGCCGCGAAGAGCGTCACGCCGATGAGCCCCCAAAATATTGCTTGTCGTTCAGTGGCTGCATTCATACGGTGACCATCCAAGCCGCTGTGATCACGAGTACCAACGCCATTAAGCGGTTAAACCAGAGCAGCCTTGCACCTTGCGAGAGCCAGCCGCGCAAAGCTGCGCCCACGAGTGCGTAGGCAAGGTTGCTGAAAAAAGCAAAGGCCATGAGCGTGGGCAAGATCACGATCAAGCGCTCAGAAAAATCTGCTTTGCCTGCGAGCCAGCCGGCGACGACAGACAAGGCAAACATCCAAGCCTTGATGTTCACAAACTGCAAAGCCACGCCTTGAAAAAATGTGACGTTGAGTTTGGCCTCATCAGCTTGCGACAAAGCGCCGCTGCCCGATAGCTTGTAGGCCAGCCAGAGCAAGTAAGCCACGCCCACAGCTTTGACTGCCCACACCAAAACAGGCGCGGCGACCAACAGCGCCCCCAAGCCAAACGCGCAGAGCAACACCAACACGCCCCAACCAATGGGCACAGCGCAAACGAAGCACATCGCGCGCGGCAAGCCGTAGTTCGCAGCCAAAGCAGTCGATAGCGTCGTGTTTGGCCCGGGCGAGAAGCTCATGGCTGTGCCGAGGATGAGCAGTGCGGTGAATTCGTTCCAAGGCATGTTGTGTTGCAGTGTTTAAGATTTGAATGTACATTAAACGGCAATACACTACCAATACAGATAAGCTAATCAGTT
>JAYSRZ010000591.1:0-7324 GCA_043720775.1 Variovorax sp.
ATCCAGCCTGCGCAGCCCACCAAATACACAATCGTGGCCACCTGCAACGACAGGCGAATGCTCACAGGCTTGATGTAATCCATATAAATATCGCGCACACCCACCCAGACATGCCAGCTGAGCGCAATGATCACGGAAAACGTGATCACTTTCATCCACTGGGGAGAGAAAATACCTGCCCAGCCTTCGTAGCCCACTGGGCCTTTGATCAAAAGGAATCTCATTAAGACGAGGAGCGTAAAGATCGCCATGAGCACAGCGGTCGCGCGCTGAGAAAGCCAATCTTTGAAGCCATAAGATGCACCGACCACTGTGCGCTTGGAGCCGTAATTCACTGCCATTTTTATTTGCTCCAAAAATTAATACAAGCCAAACAGCTTCGCGCCGAGAGCCACAGTGAGAACGCCACTGGAGGCCAGTGTGAACACGGCGGATGACTTTGCAAACTGCTTATCTACCTTGTGAAAACCATCCATGATCAGATGGCGCACGCCTGAGACGAAGTGGTGCAAAAAGGCCCAGATCAACGCGAGTGCAACAAGCTTAAAAAACCAGCCCGGCAAGCCCAGCATGCCCGCTTTGAATACAGCCGTGAATGTCGCATACGAAATCTCTGACGACACAGATTTATCAAACATCCAAATAATGAAGGGCAACAGCACAAACATCATCGCGCCGCTGATGCGATGCAAGATCGATACCCAACCTGCGAGTGGCAAGCGGTAGGTTGTGAGATCGGTGAAAGCGTTGATATTGCGGAATTCGCGTCGTGGCTTTTTTGGAATAGCTGCGTCGGACATTCGTGTCTTTCTTGTAGATGGATCTGGCTTGGTAACTCTGGTGTAACTCAAGCTGGCTGCGGGCGGATCGGCCTTGGGCGTGTAATCCAAAATTATATTGCTATGCAGCATAAAGAACGCCCAAGAGCCAATATAGATGCAAAATTTTCGTGGGTATGCTAACGTGTAAGTAAATCAGGTGCTCTCATGCCCAAACGGCCTATTTATAGCTCACGCCCCTCTACGCACTCTGCTGAAACCCATCAGCAGGTGCGTCCTGCTTCTGAACAACCTCCCCTCCATCGCGCATCTCGCTTGAAATCAGCCCAAGCTTGGCTGGCGAGCCGTGCTTTGTGGATGGCCGTTTTGCTTCTGTCGCTCATCTGCGCGGCTTTGGTCTGGCAAGTCACTCAGCGCAGCCCCCGCGTGCTCACGCAAAAAGACATTGACGCCGCTGTGATGGAGACCTTGCAGAAAAATGTGTTGCCCTCGCAAGCAGCTGCGGCTTACGAGAATGTGCGCCCATCCATCGTGCGAGTGGTGAGTTTTGTGAAGAAAAGTCGTTTGGAAGACATGAAGCAAGCCAAGCAGGCGAAAAATGCCCCGCTTGCAAAGAAACCGCAGCTTCAGGAAAAATCAGCCAAGAATCCGGGGCTGGAAGATGACAAGCTGGCCAAGAAAGACCGCCTCGCACCCGATTTGAAGGCAGAAGACGACGAAGTGGAATTCGGCGTGGGCACAGGTGTGGTGATTGTCGATAAAGGCATCATCCTGACCAATTGGCATGTGGTGCAAGGCGCAGATCGCATCAAAATCACGTTTATGGATGGCTTGGAGGCCGAGGCGGATATCAAAAGCGTGCAGGCAGAAGATGATTTGGCTGTGCTTCAGGCTAGAAAAATCCCCGATGATTTGATTGCTGCCACGATGCGCTCCACCGCTGATTTGCGCGCGGGCGATGAGGTCATCGCGGTGGGCTTTCCATTCGGTATCGGGCCTTCTACATCAGCAGGCATCGTCTCTGGCTTGAAGCGCAGCTTCCGCTCGCCCGATGGCGGACAGACGATGAAAAATTTGATTCAGTTTGATGCGGCGGCGAACCCCGGCAACTCTGGCGGCCCCTTGGTCACGATGGATGGCGAAGTGGTCGGTATCGTCACGGCGATCATGAACCCAACACCGGCTCGAACTTTTATTGGCATTGGCTTTGCAGTGCCGATAGAAAACGCGGCTTCTGCAGCGGGCATGCCGCCGTTTTAGACAACAGCTGTGCAATAACTAGGTAACGCGAAAAACGCGAAATGAAATTCAGAAAAACACAAAAAAAATTTGCGGTTTTCTTTTCTTCTTTTGCGTTTTTCGCGTTATCTAGCTGACTTTGGAGTATTTAGATTTATGACAGACCCCACCAAACTAGACCCACACACCGCAGAGCTGATGGAGCGAATTCTCTACGAGGTCAAGCGCATCGTCGTGGGGCAAGACAGATTGCTTGAACGCATGATGGTCGCGCTGCTCGCGCAAGGGCATTTGCTGGTGGAAGGCGTGCCGGGGCTGGCGAAGACCTTGACTGTAAAGACGCTGGCCGAGACGATTGGTGGGAAATTCAAACGCATCCAGTTCACGCCTGATCTTGTGCCATCAGACCTCGTGGGCACACGGGTTTACAGCCCGGCGTCGGGCGAATTTTCCACCTCGCTGGGCCCCGTGTTTGCTAATCTCCTGCTCGCCGATGAGATCAACCGCGCGCCCGCCAAAGTGCAAAGCGCCTTGCTGGAGGTGATGCAAGAGCGACAAGTGACCATCGCGGGCGAGTCGCACAAAGTGCCGAGCCCCTTCCTTGTGATGGCTACGCAAAATCCGATTGAAACGGAAGGCACGTATCCGCTGCCCGAGGCGCAGTTGGACCGATTCATGATGAAAGTGCTAGTGGATTACCCAAGCGACGAAGAAGAGCGCGTGATTGTGGATCGCGTGACAGGCCCGGCTGTGAAAGTGCGTGAGGTGGCCACTGTGGCGCAACTTGCTGAGCTGCAAAAGCAATGCCGTGCGGTGTATGTCGATCCATCTCTGGTGGACTACGCTGTAAAGATCGTCACTTGTACGCGCACGCCTGAGAAGCATGGCTTGAAAGAGATGCGAGCGCAGATCACGTATGGCGCGAGCCCGCGAGCGACCATTGGATTGACCGAAGGCGCAAAAGCGCTGGCGCTCATGCGTGGCCGCACCTACGCACTGCCCGAAGACATGAGCGATCTCATAGTCGATGTGCTGCGCCACCGCATCGTGCTCTCCTATGACGCGCTCTCTGCGGGGCTCACGCCAGATGCGCTGATCGCAAAAATCATGCTAGCGATTCCTGCGCCTCCTCGGCCGTTGAAGCACATCGACGATGAAAAATTGGCTGCGTAAAACTTTCTCGTTCACATCCGTTCGCCCTGAGCTTGTCGAAGGGCAGGGTGGGACTTCGACTGGCTCAGTCCGAACGGAAGTAGGCGGCGCGGAGGTTTTACTAAAGCGCTTGGAATGGACAACGATTCGCAGGCTCGATGGTGTGCTGCAAGGCGATTACCGCACTTTGTTTCGCGGCGCGGGCTTAGATTTCGCCGATCTGCGCGAATACCAATCGCACGACGATGTGCGCCATATTGATTGGAATGTCACGGCTCGTACTGGCACGCCGCATGTGCGCGTGTTCACCGAAGACCGCGAAATGGCCACTTGGTTTGTGCTCGATCTGAGCGCCTCGGTGGATTTTGGAAGTGGAGCGCGGCGCAAAAGAGATGTGTGCAACGAGCTGGCTGTGTCTCTCGCTCGCGTGCTCACGGGGCACGGCAATCGTGTGGGAGCGCTTATTTACGGCGGGGGAGATGGCACAGGCATCGACAAAATGCTGCCCACCGGCTCAGGCCGCCGCCATGTCTTGCAACTCGCGCATGAGCTGCTCGCGCATCGCGCGAAGCTTGGCAAGCAGGAGACCCAGCTCACGCATCTTCTCGATGCCGCAGCCCATGTAATCAAACGGCGCAGCACCGTGTTTGTGATCTCTGATTTTTTCTCCGCCCCCGGCTGGGACAAGCCTCTGGCGCAGCTGGCTCGCCGCCATGATGTGGTGGCCGTGCGATTGACGGATCCGCTCGAATTGCAATTGCCAGATATGGGGCTGATCACGCTGCGCGATGCTGAGACGGGAGAGACGCAATTGGTGGATTGCTCACCGAATTTCCGCCGCCGCTTTGCGGAAATCTCAGCAGAAAAAGAAGCCCAATTGCGCGAAGGCTTGGCCGCAGCAGGCGTGGACACGCTGGAGCTATCGACTGACGCAGACATTGCCGATGCGCTGATTCGCTTTTGTGCGCTACGCCGAGGCAAGAGCCGCCGCTTTGCTTCCTCTTCAAAGAAAGTAGCCTGAGCCATGACCCATTTGAATATCCCAGGCGTGAATTTCCTCTGGCCAGAATTTCTCTGGCTGCTCTTGCTGCTGCCACTGCTCGTGATTTGGTACATGTGGCTTCTGAAGCGCCGCAAAAAAATGGCTGCGAGTTTTTCCTCGCTTTCGATCATCAAGCAAGCTGCCGCAGGGCAGATGAGTTGGCGCAGGCATGTGCCGCCCGCGCTCTTTTTGCTGGCGTTGGGCGCGATGCTGATCGCCGCTTCGCGCCCGATGGCCGTGATCACCTTGCCTTCCAACCAAAAGACAATTATTTTGGCGCTCGATGTCAGCGGCAGCATGCGTGCTACTGATATTCAGCCAACGCGCTTTGTGGCGATGCAAGCGGCAGCGAAAAGTTTTCTGCAAACTCTGCCACGCGAGGTCAAAGTAGGCATCGTGGCCTTCGCAGGTGCGGCGCAAGTGGCGCAATTTCCTACGCTGAATCGCGAAGATTTGGTGCAAGCGATTGATCGCTTTCAAATGCAGCGCGGCACAGCCACGGGCAACGCGATTGTGATTTCGCTAGCCACATTGTTCCCCGATGCAGGCATTGAGCTGGCGCAAATGGGCAGCGCGGGCATGGGCGGCAATCGGCCGATGGGAAGATCACTCAACGAGCCGCCGAAGGAGAAAAAAGAATTCACGCCCGTACCACCGGGCTCATACAACTCAGCTGCCGTGATCATGCTCACTGACGGACAGCGCACCACGGGAGTCGATCCGATGGAAGCATCCAAGATGGCCGCTGACCGAGGTGTGCGCGTGTACACCGTGGGCATCGGTACGGTGGACGGAGAGACGATTGGCTTTGAAGGCTGGAGCATGCGAGTGCGGCTCGATGAAGAAACTTTAAAGGCCGTGGCAAGCCGCACGGCAGCAGACTATTTTTATGCAGGCAGCGCAGCGGATTTGACGAAGGTGTATGAAAAGCTATCTTCACGGATTTCTACGGAGAAAAAGGAGACGGAGATTTCTGGTTTGCTGGCTTTGTTGGCTGCGGTGCTTGCTGTGATTTCTGCATCACTGTCTGTGCTTTGGTTTAATCGGGTGCTTTGATTCTTTGCGCGCTTGTTGCTGAGCCCGCCATCGCCACAGCGCACGCACCTCCGAACGCGCCCCCCGGCGGCGATCAGGTTTTGTTTTTCTCCGGCAGACTAGTTTCGCCGCCTCCTCCTTTACCTCACTGCGGTACATGCGCTATGTCGATGGCTGCGAATTGACTGGGTAATTTTTAGGCGCTGCATTTCAAACGAAATGTCTTTTTCGGCATGCACCTTTCTGATCGCGAAATCGTGCTTCCTGTGCATTTTGCGGAGGTCAAGGAGCAACTGTTCGGGCTTTTGATCAACAGTTCATCATGCACGCCTAATGCTCCTTTGCGGGCTTGGTGTCCCACGGAGGCAACGGGCTGTGCATAACTTTTTTGAAACTCTCACTTGAACTCCTCTACTTTGAGCATGCAAGGAGGGCTAGCCGCAGGCCAGCCCGGGGGACACGAACGAAGTGGGACAGCCCAAACGCAGGTGGGCATCGAAGGCACAAGCGAACCAACCACGCAAAGCAAGCCCTATTTATAAGCGAAAACAGCCCCTAGCCGGCATAGAGCCTGCGCAAAGCGCTCTTAATTTAATAGCATTTAAAATTACAAAACATAGGAGACACCCATGAGCAACACAGCTTCACCTCTGAACGACAGCCCTGCGCCAGAGCGAAAAATCGATCAACTGCTCGCCCATTACGGCAGCAGCCACACGCACCCGATCAACGAGCTCATTCATTTCGCAGCCATTCCGCTCATCATGCTCAGCCTCTGCGGCTTGATGTTTGCGCTGCATCCTTGGGCGGCTTATGCCTTCATCGCCGCAAGCATGGTGTACTACGCGCGGCTCTCGGGCGTGTTTTTCATCAGCATGGTGATTTGGTCTGCCATCATCATTGCGATCTTGCACTCAATGGGCAAACATGTGCTCATCGCGTCCACCGTCATTTTTATCGGCGCTTGGATCGTTCAATTCATCGGCCACAAGATCGAAGGCAAGAAGCCCAGCTTCTTGGAAGACATCCAATACCTCTGGGTGGGGCCCATGTTTGTGCTCTCCAAATTGTTTGTCAAGCTGGGCATCAAATGGTGAAAGATGATTAGCGCATCACGCCGTTAATCAGGCCTGCGACCAACAACAATAGCGAAAAAATCGCTAAGCTCGCCACCAAATGTGTGAGGCTCTCGGATGAAACACGTTTGAATATCAAACGCCCCAGTGGCATGGCCAGCACAGAGCCGCCGATCATCCACAACGCCATGCGCAGATCTAAGCTTCCCGCCGCACCATAAAACAGCGCCGTGACGGACGACAAAATCCACCCAATGATGAGCGATGTGCCAATGATCCGCTGTGTGCTCTCGCTGCCCTCGGCCATGAGTGCAGGCACAACCAACACGCCGCCTCCCGTGCCGGTGGCGCCCACCAGCGCGCCTGTGACGAGCGCGGTGGTGCGAATGCGCAATCGCATCAGGTAAAGCTTGACCTGAGGCACATAAATCGAAGCCACAGCCAAGCTGCCGATGAACAGCACCAACAACTTCAAGAACAATTCCACCTGCGGCTTGCCCTGGGGCCACACATTGGGCAGCGCCAAGCTAATCAGCGCAGCAAGCCAAAGCGTAGCCACCACACTCGCTGGCAAAAAGGCTTTGAGCAAACGCCGCGAGACATTTTTTTGTTGAACATGCGACAGACCAGCCGCCATCTTGCAAGCCACAGAAAACAAGCTCGCCGTGCCTACTGCCGTGGCCACCGGCGTACCAAACACAGTGACCATCACCGGCACGACGATCACGCCCGCACCCACGCCTGAGAGGTAGATCAGCAAACCAGCTGTTGCGCCGAAGAGGAGAAAGTAGATGTCTTGGGGTGAAGCCATGCGCACAATTATGGAGGAGGCTGATCAAACAGCTTGCGCACGGCAGCAAACAGCGCTGTTTGCGCATCGCCCAACTCATGCACCACATCAAAATGATTGCGCCCCGCGATCTCCAACGTCTCGCATATTTGCCCGCTCGCATGCAGATGCGCCGCCAGCGCTGTGCTTTGCTGCTTAAACGCCTCCGTCT
>JAYSRZ010000592.1:0-7300 GCA_043720775.1 Variovorax sp.
ATGACGATATTGATCGATTGCATCGCGGCGATGCCCTGCTGATGCGGCAGCACTTTCAAAGCTCGCATCACGCAAACCGAAAATGCAAAGAGAAATCCAGCTATCAAGGCGCAGCCAAGGGCTGCAACTGCCAGATAAGCATCACTCATGACTCACTCCTAAATAGATAGCGCTCTACGCACAATATATGCCGGCGAACAGCCTATTTCACTTAAAAATCTGCCTCTAGGTCACCCACGCTGCGCAGCCTCTTCGGCAGCGCCGTTGTACCAAGGCAAATGGTGTTTTTAGCAGGTTGGGGCATAGCATTCAACCCGGAATATTCGGCTCAACAAGCCTTGCCAGATTCCGCAGCGACTCTTGCCAACCGAGATAGCAGCCCTCCACAGGAATCACATCGGGAATGCCGCTTTGCGTGATGTGAATTTCCACGCCCACATCCAGACCCAGATTCACGGATTTGATCGTCACGCGCGTCGTCATCTCGCCGGGCAGATTCGCGTCGTCAAAACGTGCGGTGTAGGCAATGCATTCGTTCTCTTTCAGCTCCAAGTAGTTGCCGCCAAATTGAATGACGTTGCCGGTTGTGAAATTGGTGAACGAACCGCGCCATGCGCCGCCTACACGCACATCCATCTTCTCCATGCGCCCCACAAATCCATTGGGCGGCAGCCAGCGCGCGAATGCATCACTCTGCGTGAATGCGCGCCAAATTTTCTCAGGTGTGCTGGTGAGCACGCGATGAAGTTGAACTGTGCTCGTCATGGTATTGCTCCTAAAAATATAGCGCTTTGCGCACATTCCACGCCGGCGCATGGCCGATTTCTCTTCAATTTCAAGCCTTGGGCATCTCGCCCATCCAAAACACTTCCCACACATGCCCATCCAGATCATGAAAGCCATGCTGATACATGAAGCCATGATCAACGGGCGGTTTGGGCATCGCCCCTCCGCCAGCGACTGCGAGCTTGACCGCTCATCGACTTTCTCGCGCGATTCACACGATAGCGCAACCAAAGAATTCGTCGTCACGTGCGCATCGCCAATCGGCTTAGGCGTAAAGCCTGCAAAGAAGGCTTCAGTGAGCAGCATCGCAAAGCAATGCTCTCCGAGCACGAGGCAAGCGCCATGATCATTAGAAAACTGTGGATTGAATGAATAACCCATGCCTTCAAAAAATTTGCGAGATCGCGGCAAATCTTTGACGGGGAGGTTGAGAAACATTTGAGTGTGCATGGCGCGCCTCCTAGGCCGTTGAGCGAAGCGTCAGTTTGCTCCGGTCGACTACTTCTGGCAAGTCGTGCAATAAAACGTGCTCCGCTGCCCCTGACGGATCATCTTAATCGGCGCGTCGCACACACGGCAAGGCTCCTTTTCTCGCCCATACACATTCGCCTGCAATTGAAAATAGCCGCCCTCGCCTGTGGCGCTAGAAAAGTCTCGCAGCGTACTGCCTCCTTTATCAAGCGCCGCTTGCAACACGTTTTTAATCGCGGCATGCAGCTTGGCCGAGCGCGGCTTGCTCAGTTTGCTCGATGCCAAAGTTGGCCGAATGCCCGCAAGAAACAACGCCTCACTTGCGTAAATGTTGCCCACGCCGACCACGATATCGCCAGCGAGCAAGACTTGCTTAATTGGGGCGCTGCGCTTTTTGCAGGCCTCATGAAAGGGCGCAAGAAGGAAATCATCTGTGAGTGGTTCGACGCCCAAACCACCCAGCAATTTTCGCGGCCACGTATCGCCTTCGGAATACGCAAAGATCACCGCGCCAAATCTGCGCGGATCGTTCAGGCGAAGCTCGCCTTGCGAAGTGAGCAAGCTGAAGTGATCATGCTTGCCTACCTCAGGCAATCGAGGCGAGAACAGCAAAGAGCCCGACATGCCCAGATGGATGATCAGCAGGCCCGGCTTGGCGTTTTTCAAAGTATCAATCAGCAGATACTTACCCCGCCTGCGCACGCCCAGCACAGTCGCGCCCGTGAGCGCATCCACAGCTTCAGCTGCGCCACCCGCAAGGCCAATCCCAAATGGCCAGCGCAGCGGCTTGCCCACATGCACATCTTGCACGCTTGCCCCTGCAATCCGGCTTGCAAACGAAAGCCGCGTGACTTCAACTTCAGGTAATTCAGGCATGATTTAAGAGATTTCAGGGCATTTGCAAAAGCGATAGGGAACGAATCAATCCCTTCGATTATCATGCCCTCATGCCCTTCAAAATCACCCGCTCTCAGCTCGCCTGCATCGCCCTCATTGCCTTGCCGATGACCGCCGCCGCACAGCAACGCAGCCCCACAAGCCCAGCAACGGCCACTTCATCGACGCCTGCAACCAGCGCAACAGAAGTCATCTCTAACTCCAACATGGATGCAGAGCTGTTCTACCAACTGCTCTTGGGTGAGCTCAATGCCATTTCTTCTCTAGGCGGCTCAGCGGGTACGAGCTATCAGCTGATGCTGGATGCGGCTCGCAAAACCAACGATGGCGCGTTGTATCAGCGTGCAGTTGAGATGGCCATTGCAGGCCGCGCCGGCGAGCCCGCCCTTGCAGCCGCCCGCGCTTGGAAAACAGCTCAACCGACATCACGCGACGCGAATTTGCAGGTGCTTCAAGTGTTGCTCGCGCTCAATCGCCAGAGCGAAACGGTAGAGCCCCTGCGCACGCAAATCCAGCTCACGCCTGCTGCAGAGCGAAGCGCCGTCATTGCGCAAATCCCGCGCTTCTACGCCCGCGCTTCTGACAAAAAAGCCGCAGCAACATTGGTCGAGCAGGCGCTCGCAGACTCTCTCTCTAACACTGCAACTGCTGCCGCCAGCTGGACAACTGTGGGACGCACTCGGCTTGCCGCAGCGGATGCCGCAGGTGCGCTTGATGCCGCTGCGCGCGCACAAGCCTTCGATGCGAAAGCGCTCGGCCCCGCCCTGCTCGCTTTGGAGCTGATTGATCCCAAGCAGCCCAAGGCCGAACCGATTGTTATCAAGTATTTGGAGCAAGCGGAGGCCATTGCGGAAGTGCGCTTGGGCTATGTTCGCGCCCTGATTGACGCTCAGCGCATGAGCGAGGCCAGCGCACAAGCCCAGCGCCTGACCAAAGACAAGCCCGATCTCGCCGAGGCTTGGGCCATGCTAGGCGCACTTGAATTGCAAGACAACCAAATCGACAAAGCAGATAGCTCGTTCAAACGCTACATCGAGCTTGCCCGGCCTGAGAGCAATTCGGAAGAAAAGCAACGCGGCCTGACGCAAGCTTATTTATCTCTGGCGCAAATCGCCGAGAAGCGCAAAGATTTCTCGCTGGCGGAGAGCTGGCTCGCAAAAATAGACAGCCCGCAAGCTTTGGTAAGCACGCAAAATCGCCGTGCCTCCATGCTCGCCAAGCAAGGCAAGATGCAGGAAGCTCGCGATCTCATCCGTAAGCTGCCCGAGCGCACCGGCGAAGATGGCGCAGCAGACCGCCGCCAAAAGCTGCTCTCCGAAGTGCAACTACTGCAAACCAGCAAAGAATATCAAGCTGCCTATGATCTATTGCAAGTGGCTAATTCAGGTGACAAACCTGATCATGAGCTGATCTACCAACAAGCAACAGCCGCTGAAAAACTCAAGCGCTATGGCGAGATGGAGCGCCTCATGCGCCGCGCCATCGAAGTCAAGCCCGATTACGCCTATGCGTACAACGCACTGGGTTATTCATTTGCTGAGCGCAACATTCGCTTGCCCGAGGCTAAAACATTGCTGCAAAAAGCCATCGAGCTCGCGCCCGGCGATCCAGCGATTACCGATAGCTTAGGCTGGGTTGAATTCCGCATGGGCAATTACAAGGAAGCAATTTCGCTGCTCGACAAAGCCTACAAAGCCTTCCCCAACGCCGAGATCGGTGCGCATTTGGCGGAAGCCTTGCTGGCCAGCGGTCAGCGCGATAAGGCGCTCGCCATCTTCAAAGAAGCCATGCTGCTCGATAAAGAAGATGAAGTGCTCGTTGAGACTCTTCTGCGGCTTAAAGTGAAGCTCTGAAGTGCCCATGAAGCGTCGCTCCTTTGCTGCGGGCAGCGCAGCATTTACTCTCATTTCAATAGCTGGTTGCGCAGTCAATACGCCGCCGAGCAGCACAAAAGACCGCCCAAAAACTTCAGAAGCTGCATCCCTCAAGCCACGCGAGAGCTATGCAGGCCGCTTGAGCTTCGTTGTAGATCCCGAGATGAGCTCAAGCGCTGCGCAGCAGTCGTTTTCAGGCAGTTTCGAACTGCGCGGCAACGCGCAAATCGGCGAGCTCGATTTGCTCACGCCACTCGGTCAAATCGCGATGCAACTGCGCTGGCAGCCAGATATCGCGGTCATTCTGCGCGGCAACCAACGGCAGATTTTTGCCAGTGCAGACGATTTGATCAAACAAGCCACCGGAGCATCGCTGTCAGTGGCGCAATTGTTTGATTGGCTCGAAGGCAAAAGCACATCAGTCGGCGCAGGCGATTGGCAAGTTGATCTGGCCAACCACGCCAATGGCCGCATCATTGCCCGTCGCAGCCTGCCCACGCCTGCGGTATTGCGCATTGCATTGGAAATGCCGTGACCGCAGCTTTGAAAGAGCTGCGCGATTTACCCGCGCCGGCCAAGCTCAATCTTTTTCTCCACATCACCGGCCGAAGAGCTGATGGCTATCACCTCATCGAATCCGTCTTCCAGCTCATTGATTGGCAAGACACGATTCATTTGGCCTTGCGCGAAGACGGCGAGATTTCGCGCGAAGATGTATTGCCCTGGCCCACTGCTTTGCCGCCAGACGATCTCTGCACCCGAGCCGCCCGCGGCCTGAGAGAAGCGACCGGCTGTACTTTAGGCGCACACATTAAGCTAGAAAAACGCATTCCATCGCAGGCCGGCATGGGCGGCGGCTCATCCGATGCGGCCACATGCCTTTTAGGCCTCAACCGCTTATGGAACTTGCGACAGCCGCTGTCAAAATTAGAGCAAATTGGTTTGACATTGGGCGCAGACGTACCCTTCTTCCTGCGCGGGCGCAATGCTTGGGTCAGCGGCATCGGCGAGCAAATTGAGCCTTTGCCCGCTGGCGTGCTCAATCCAGAACAGCATTTTCTCGTCATCAAGCCAGAGCGCGGCCTGCCCACGCCTGCAATTTTTGCTCACAGCGCTCTCAAGCGCGATACGCCCGATGCTATAATCTTAATCTTTGCTGAAAATACTTACAACTTCGGTTGCAATGATCTCCAAGCAGTCGGCGAGTTGATTGAGCCGCAGGTGAACCAAGCACTTGCATTGCTCAAACAGCAAGGTTTAAAACCACGCATGACAGGCTCTGGCAGCGCGGTTTTTGCGCCATGTCCCGCTGCTTTCCAGCTCGATACAGGCTCAATCCCTGCGAACTGGCAGCAAAGAGTTTGTAAGTCCTTAGAAATTCATCCTTTGATTGAGCTTCTAAAAGAATAGCAAATACTGCAATTTTCGGTTGTTGCGTGTAAACGCAATGTCCAGTGCAGGGGAGTCGCCAAGTTGGTTAAGGCATCGGATTTTGATTCCGACATGCGAAGGTTCGAATCCTTCTTCCCCTGCCAAATTTCTTTCGCTGTAAGTCGTCTTTCAAAATATTCACACGGTCTGAAAAATACCGCCACTGACATGACCCAGCCCACTCCCGACTTCATGGTTTTCACCGGCAACGCCAACCCTGTGATGGCGCAAGAAATTGCCTCGCATCTGGGCATCAAGCTTGGCGGCGCCACAGTAGGACGTTTTTCAGACGGCGAAGTGGCCGTAGAAATTACAGAAAACGTGCGAGCTCGCGATGTGTTCGTCGTGCAGTCAACTTGCGCGCCTACCAATGAGAATTTGATGGAACTGCTGATCATGGTCGATGCATTGAAGCGTGCATCAGCCGAGCGCATCAGCGCCGTGATCCCGTATTTTGGCTATGCCCGCCAAGACCGCCGCCCGCGCTCCAGCCGTGTGCCCATCAGTGCGAAAGTGGTGGCCAATTTGCTGCAAACCGTGGGCGTTTCTCGCTTGCTCACGATGGATTTGCATGCTGATCAGATTCAAGGCTTTTTTGATATTCCCGTTGACAACATTTATGCGTCGCCCGTGTTGCTCAATGATTTGCGCAGCAAAAATTACGAAGACTTGATCGTCGTCTCGCCCGATGTGGGCGGCGTGGTGCGCGCGCGCGCATTGGCCAAGCAGCTCGGCTGCGATTTGGCCATCATTGATAAGCGCCGCCCGAAAGCCAACGTATCCGAAGTCATGCATGTGATCGGTGAGATTGATGGCCGCAATTGCGTGATCATGGATGACATGATTGACACCGCTGGCACGCTCGTGAAAGCGGCTGAAGTGCTCAAAGAGCGCGGCGCGAAAAAAGTTTACGCTTATTGCACACACCCGATTTTCAGCGGCCCGGCAATTGATCGCATCGTCAAAGGAACGGCCTTGGACGAGATCGTGATCACGAACACGATTCCGCTGGGCGAGAGCGCCCGCGCATGCAATCGCATTCGCCAAGTGAGCGTTGCGCCCCTGTTTGCAGAGACGATCCAGCGCATTGCGCATGGCGAGTCGGTGATGAGTTTGTTCTCGGATCAAAGCGATTTGTTTTAATCGAGTTGTTCTCAGAAAAAAAGGCGGCAACAGCCTAAAAGTTGCAAAGCAGTTTTTTGCAGTTTTTGCAAAGAGCTTTGTTAAATCGAAGTGCGCTGGTCGCGGCACACTTCTACTGGAGAATGATTATGAAATTTACCGCTTTTGAGCGTGCAAAGCAGGGCACGGGTGCGAGCCGCCGTCTCCGCATCACAGGCAAAGTGCCTGGTATCGTTTATGGTGGCACAACTGCTCCCGCGCTGATCGAGCTCGATCACAACGCGCTGTGGTTTGCCCTGAAAAAAGAAGCCTTCCACGCCACGATCCTTGACATGGAAGTGGCTGGCGTCGAATCCAAAGTGCTGCTGCGCGATGTGCAATATCACCCCTTCAAGCCGCAAGCGACCCACGTCGATTTCCAGCGTGTGGATGCCAACACCAAGCTCACCATGAAAGTGCCATTGCACTTCTCAGGCGAAGCCGAATCGCAAGCCGTGAAAACGGATGCTTGTTTGGTTAACCACATCTTGAACGAAATTCAAGTGACCTGCCTCCCCGCAGATTTGCCAGAATTCATCGCTGTGGATCTGTCAGGCCTGAAGAAAGGCGTGAGCTTGCACATCAGCAACATCACGATGCCAAAAGGCGTAAAAGCTGTGACGCGCGGCAAGATCGATCCCGTGATCGTTTCCGTGGTGGCGATTGCTGCCGCTGAAGAA
>JAYSRZ010000593.1:0-2581 GCA_043720775.1 Variovorax sp.
CAAAATATCACCGGGGCGCATGCCGCCACGTGCGAGGCACAGAATCGTGTCAAATTCCCAGCCCGATTTATGAATCTGGATGGCCAGCTTCTCAATCAGGTTGTGGTATTCGTCGTAACTGACGTAGAGGTGTTTGCCGTCTTCTGTGAGCATATTTTTCTCCGGGTTGGTGATGGGTTAGGTTAGAAAAAACTTCCGGTACGCGAAAGACGCAAAAGAGGGAAAAGAAGAAATTAACAAATTATTTTGGTATTTTTTCGCGTCTTTCGCGTAACTTTTGCGTCTTTCGCGTCCGGAAACTTAATGGTTGTTATGCCAAATAAGGATGCTTGATCAGAATTGTGTGATCCCGATCGGGGCTTGTCGAGACGATATGAATCGGCACGCCCGTGACATGCTCAATGCGCTGCAAATACAGGCGGGCTTGCACGGGGAGTTTGTCGAGTTGCGTCACGCCGACGGTGCTTTGCGTCCAGCCTTCTAGGGTTTCGTAAATCGGCACGCAGCGGGCGATGTCTTCTGCGCCCATGGGCAAGATATCGGTTTGCTCGCCATCAAGCTCGTAACCGACGCAGATTTTGAGCTCTTTGATGCCGTCGAGCACATCGAGCTTGGTGATGCACAGGCCGGAGAGGCCATTGACTTGCGCACTGCGCTTGAGCAGCGCTGCATCAAACCACCCGCAGCGGCGGCTGCGCCCGGTGGTCACGCCCTTTTCCGCGCCAATCGTGCTCATGTGATAACCCGGCGTGCCTTCTTTTTCCCACTCAAGCTCGGTGGGAAAAGGGCCGCCGCCTACGCGGGTGCAATACGCTTTGGTGATGCCCAAGATGTAGTGCAGCATGCCTGGGCCCACGCCCGCGCCGGCGGATGCGTTGCCTGCCACACAGTTGCTGGAAGTGACGAAAGGATATGTACCGTGATCGACATCGAGCAGTGTGCCTTGCGCGCCTTCAAACAGCAAATTCACGCCATTGCGATTCGCCTCATTGAGCTCACGCGATACATCGGCCATCATCGGCTTCAAGAGCTCAGCATGCTTCATCGCTTCATCAAAAATCGGCTGAAATTCAAGCGCAGGTGCATTCAGATAAGTCGTCATCACATGGTTGTGAAGATGGAGCAAATCCTTGAGCTTGGCAGCAAAGCGATCCGGGTATTTCAAATCTTGCACACGCAGCGCGCGGCGGGCGATTTTGTCTTCATACGCGGGGCCGATGCCGCGCCCAGTCGTGCCGATTTTCTCCATGCCGCCTTTGCTGCGGAAGGCTTCGCGGGCAATATCGAGCGCCGCATGAAAAGGCAAAATCAGCGGGCAAGCTTCTGAGATGCGAAGGCGCGAACGAACCTCCACTCCCGCTCTTTCCAGCCCTTCAATTTCTTCAAACAGCTTTGCCGCTGAGAGCACCACACCATTGCCGATATAGCACTTCACGCCCGGGCGCATGATGCCGCTCGGGATCAAATGCAACGCGGTTTTCACGCCGTTGATCACGAGCGTATGCCCTGCGTTATGCCCGCCTTGGAAACGCACCACGCCTTGCGCGGTCTCAGTCAGCCAATCGACCAATTTGCCTTTGCCCTCATCGCCCCACTGGGAACCTACGACGACGACGTTTCTGCCTTTAACTGGATTCATTTTCGCTCTTTAGAAAATTCAAACTTCCGGACGCGAAAGACGCAAAAGTTGCGCGAAAGACGCGAAAAAAACCATTGAAGGTATTTTTCGCGTCTTTCGCGTAGTTTTCGCGTCTTTCGCGTCCTGCATTTCTTTTGCATTCTGCATATCAGATGCTTTTCACAACCCACTGCCCAGCCACCTCGGCCAGCGTGCGGTCGCAATCAAATTCTTGGCTCTCAGCCTCATGCCCTGGCAGCACGCACACCACCGTTTCGCCCGCAGCGCGCAGCTTGGCAATCGCTTCGCGAAGCGCAGCAGATTCCCCCCAAGGCGTGGCAATCGCTGTGCGCAGTTTTTGCACCGGCGCAGCAGCCACCAAATCTTTGATGTCGAGTGAAAAACCAACAGCAGGCCTATTGCGGCCAAACACCGCGCCCACTTCGTCGTAGCGCCCGCCTCGTGCCACGGCATCGGATGCCGATGGCGAATAAATCGCAAAGCGTGCGCCGGTGTAATACGCATAGCCACGTGCATCCGAGAGATCAAAACTCACCTTCACGCCCGGTTGCGCAGCTTTCACATGATCTGCGAGCCACTTCAAATTTGATAGCGCTCCACGCAGGTTGTATGCCGGCGAGAGGCCGTTTTCTGCCTCAACAAGCACTTTTTCGTCACCATACAACTTGGTCAGTTGCACCAAGGCGGCTTGCTGCTCAGCAGGTAAGCTGGTGGTGAGTTCGCTCAACGTCGCCACGTCTTTAGCCGCCATCGCTGCATGAATCTGCGCGAGTTGTTCGCCAAACACCGGCGCACCAGAGAGCAAGCTGCGCACGATCTGCGCATCAGCCAAATCTACAGTGAGATCCTTCAGCCCTGCACGATGCAAGCAATCAATGGCCAGCAGCATCACTTCCAAATCAGCCTCGCGCCCTGCATGGCCATAAATTTCTGCGCCAAATT
>JAYSRZ010000594.1:0-7270 GCA_043720775.1 Variovorax sp.
AAACCTTTGCCATCCACCTCTTGACGGAAATTAAGCAATTGCTCTTCCGTCAAGCGGCCTTCAAGGTAGGCGCGGGCATACACGCCGGGCGAGACGTGGCCTTGGATATAGATGCAATCGCCGCCGTGATTCTCAGATTCTGCATGCCAGAAATGATTGAAGCCCGCGCCAAAGAGATTGGCCAGAGATGCAAACGAGCCAATATGCCCGCCCAAATCGCCGCCATCTGCTGGATTGTGCCGATTGGCTTTCACCACCATCGCCATCGCATTCCAGCGCATGTAGGCGCGCAGGCGCTCTTCGATTTCTACATTGCCGGGGTTGCGCGCTTCTTGATCGGGCTCGATGGTGTTGACATAGCCCGTGGTGGCAGAAAACGGCATGTCGATGCTGCTTTGGCGAGCATGCTCTAAAAGCTGTTCCAGCAAGAAATGCGCACGCTCTTTGCCTTCTGAGGCGATGACGGCCGAGAGTGCGTCCATCCATTCGCGGGTCTCGGTGCTGTCGAAGTCGAAGTCTTTGGCGTTGATGTTCGTTATGGGAACGGCTGACATGAGGTTTGTCTCCAGATAAGTAGGCGCAGCTTCTAGCTTGCCTTGAATTTAGTGCGGTGACTCTATTGTTCCATAATTTTTATGAATTTTTCAAATAGTGCTATATGTTTTCATAATATGAAATACAGTATTCGGCAAAGAAAAACCTAAGCCTGCACGACAATCCAAATATGACGAAACAAAAGCTTAATGGGCTCTCGCGCTGGTGGCGCTCGCAATCGCCTACAAGGCAGGATCGCTTGGCGCTGATTGCGCCCTTGGCGGCAGTTGCTGTTTTCCTGATGGCGATCGTGGCTGCTTTTAGTTATTTGCGTTTGGAGGAAATGTCTCGTGAGCAAGAGGCGGTGCAGCGTGATGTGGAATATGCGCAGCAGCGTCTGCGGCTACGCTTGCTAGAGCGGCAAGAGCAATTGCAGCGCTTGGCCTCGGATATCAGCAACAAGCAAATCGATTCAGAAGATTTTGTGAACCAAGCAGAGAGCTTGGTGCGGCAGTACCCTGAGCTTCAATCGGTCGTTTGGATTGATGCAAAAAAGCGCATTCGCGAGAGCTACACCTCGCCCAGCATGCCGGTGTTGAATGTGAGTCTGGGCGGCGATGCGTTGAGCTATCCAGAGACAGAGGCGGTGTACAGCCTTGTGCGCGATGTGCGCCAACCGATGTATTCGGTGCCGTTTGCAGTGCCTAGCGGCATCGGCACGACCACGCTGCCTGTGCTGCAAGTGCAGGTGCCGCTGTCTGATGGCGCGCGGTTTGCGGGCGTCGTGATGGGGGAATATCAAATTGATGGTTTGCTACGCTATGGCGTGCCCGCTGAGATTGCGGCCAAGTATGCGATTGCGTTAGTCGATGCTAAAAATCGTTTGCTTTCAGGCAACACATCGCCCAGACGAAATGCCGCTGCACGCCTGTTGCCTTGGGCGCAGCAAGATATTGAGTATGAAATTCCTGTCTCTCCCGTGGGCAACAGTTTGGTGTTGCGGGCTGAGGCCTATCGCACCTCGCTGGGCGTGATCGGTAGTGCGCTTTTCTGGTTGGTGCTTTTTCTCTCTGCCATGACGGCTTTTTTGCTGGTCAGTGCGTGGCGCCACACGCAAAGGCGCATTCGCACACAAGCCGCATTGCTTCAAGAAACCAGCTTTCGCCGCGCGATGGAAAATTCAATGCTGACAGGTATGAGGGCGCTCGATTTGCAAGGCCGCATCACTTATGTGAACCCCGCTTTTTGCCAGATGACGGGCTGGAGCGAAGCCGAATTGGTGGGCTTGACCTCACCCTTTCCCTATTGGCCCGAAGACGATCGCGAATTGCTCGCTGCGCGTCTGGAGGAAGAGATCAGCGGTAAAACGACACCCGGTGGTTTTCAAGTGCGCGTGAAGCACCGCGATGGCGGTATTTTTGACGCGCGGATGTATGTCTCGCCGCTGGTGGATGGCAAAGGCGTGCAATCAGGTTGGATGACATCGATGACGGACATCACCGAGCCCAACCGCGTACGCCGGCAACTCTCTGAATCGTATGAGCGGTTTACCACTGTGCTTGAAGGGCTGGATGCGAGTGTCTCTGTAGCGCCGCTGGGCGGCGATGAATTGTTGTTTGCTAACAAGATGTATCGGCTGTGGTTTGGCGGCAAATCTTCCGCTCATTTGAACTTGGTGGAGCAAGCAGGACGCTTAGACAGCATCTCTGGCAGCGGCGTAGAGCAGCCTGCATTCCAAGATAGTACAGCGGGCGATAGTGTGGATGCGCTTGCTGGCTTGCCAACGGAGGAGCTCACCGCTGCGCGAAGTGAAAACGCAGAGATTTTTATTCCTACGCTTGGCAAATGGCTTGAAGTACGCTCGCGCTATTTAAATTGGACCGACGGGCGACTGGCGCAAATGGTCATCGCTACCGACATCACGCCGCGCCGCGCCGCAGAAGATTTGGCAGCGCTGCAAGCGGAAAAGGCGCAATCTGCTTCTCGTTTGATCACGATGGGTGAGATGGCTAGCAGCGTAGCGCATGAGCTCAATCAGCCGCTTACGGCCATTGCAAATTACTGCAATGGCATGGTCAGCCGTATTCAGGCCAAGCAAATCAACGAAGAAGACATGCTGGCCGCGCTGGAGAAGACTGCGCGGCAGGCGCAGCGAGCCGGGCAGATCATTCAGCGCATTCGCAGCTTTGTGAAGCGCTCTGCGCCCAACCGCACGGAGAGCGAAGTTTCGCATCTTGTCTCGGAAGCCCTGGAGCTGGCTGATATTGAGATGCGACGGCGAAATGTGCGGCTCACGCATGTCTTGGCCGCCGGTCTGCCAACGCTCATGGTTGATCCGATTTTGATTGAACAGGTGCTGGTGAATTTGCTCAAAAATGCGGCTGAATCGATTGACAACGCAACCAGCGCAGGCAGGCGCATCATCGAGCGCCGCAGCGTGGAGTTGCGTGTGATTGCAAAGGAGATGGAGGGCATCGGCGAAGTGGTGGAATTCACCGTGACAGATACGGGCCAAGGCTTGGCGCCCGAGGTGATGCAGCGCTTGTTTGAAGCTTTCTTCTCCACCAAAGCCGAAGGCATGGGCATTGGGCTGAATTTATGCCGCTCCATCGTGGAGAGCCACCAAGGGCGGATGCAGGCGGAGAACCTCTACAATGGCGTAGAGGTTACAGGGTGTCGGTTTAGCTTCTGGCTGCCTTGCAAACCCGTGGCATTTGATGGCGGGCGCACGGCGGGTTTTGCGGCGCTGCCCAGTACGTTTTGATTCGATACGGCTTGCTATTGAATAGTGAGCACTTCACGCAGTGTATACGCCGGTTACCGGCAGTTTTTGTTTGAAAAAAGGACCGTCTTTTATGAGCTTGATCCCGAAAAAAGGCACCGTGTACGTGGTCGATGACGATGAGGCTGTGCGCGATTCGCTGCAATGGCTGCTCGAGGGCAAAGACTACCGGGTGCGCTGCTTCGATTCGGCGGAGACTTTTCTCGCTCGCTACGATCCGCGAGAAGTGGCTTGCCTGCTGGTTGATGTGCGCATGGGCGGCATGAGCGGCATGGAGCTTCAAGATAAGTTGCTAGAGCGCAAGAGCCCGCTGCCAGTGGTTTTTATCACCGGCCATGGCGACGTGCCGATGGCTGTGAACACGATGAAAAAAGGCGCGATGGATTTCGTGCAGAAGCCTTTTAAAGAGCCAGAGCTCGTAAGCCTGGTGGAGCGCATGCTGGAGCAAGCCAAGGGCAGCTTTGCAGGGCATCAGCAAGCGGCAAGCCGCGATGCATTGCTGGCTAAATTAACGGGGCGCGAGGCGCAGGTGCTGGAGCGCATCGTGGCCGGGCGATTGAATAAGCAGATTGCCGATGATCTGGGCATCAGCATCAAAACGGTGGAAGCGCACCGCGCCAACATCATGGAAAAGCTGGGGGCTAATACGGTGGCTGATTTGCTGAAAATTGCTTTGGGATCTAGCGCTCCCAAGGCTTAATTCCGAATACATAAATGCCGGACGCAGAAGACGCAAATGTTACGCAGAAGACGCAAAAAAAGACCGAAAGAAATACAAAAAAATCTTAAGCGTATGAAATTTGTGTGAGCGTTCAATTCTTTCAAATTTGTCTTCTGGTATTTTTTGGCATTTCTTCTGCGTAACCTTTGCGTCTTCTGCGTCCTGTATTCGCATTTAAACCTCAAGAAAACCAAAAATGCCCGCCCAACTTATCAATGGCAACGAGCTCTCTGCCAAGCTCCGCACGGCTGTAGCGAACCGAGCTGTAGCTTTAAAAGCGAAAGGCATCACGCCCGGCTTAGCAGTCGTTTTAGTCGGCGACAGCGCAGCGAGCCAAGTCTATGTGCGAAATAAAATTAAGGCTTGCGCCGATACCGGATTGCATTCTGTTTTAGAAAAACATCCTGCTGATATGAGCGAAGCGGCATTGCTCGCATTGGTAGACAAGCTCAACAACGATCCAATGATTCACGGCATCCTCGTACAGCTTCCTTTACCCGCACACATCGATGCACAAAAAGTGATTGAAGCGATCTCGCCTGCGAAAGATGTGGATGGTTTTCATATCGCCAGCGCCGGCGCACTCATGGTCGGCCGCCCCGGCTTTTGGGCCTGCACGCCGTATGGCTGCATGAAAATGCTGGAGTCGATTGGCTACGATCTTAAAGGCAAACACGCGGTCGTGATTGGCCGCAGCAACATCGTCGGCAAACCCATTGCGCTCATGCTCTTGCAGAAAAACGCCACAGTGACGATCTGCCACAGCGGCACAACAAATTTGAAAGCGATGACGCTGCAAGCCGATGTGATCGTCGCAGCTGTGGGCAAACGCAATGTGCTCACCAAAGACATGGTCAAGCCCGGCGCAGTTGTCATTGACGTAGGCATGAATCGCAATGATGAAGGCAAGCTCTGCGGCGATGTGGATTTTGAAGGTGTGAGCCAAGTGGCAAGCTACATCACCCCCGTGCCCGGCGGCGTTGGGCCAATGACGATCACGATGCTGCTTGTGAATACCTTGGAAGCCGCTGAGCGCGCCTAGAGCTTTGCGGTTGATGCTTTCAGCGCTGCTTTACGAATATGCTCAGCATGGATTCTCGCCTCGTATTCGGTTAGTTTTTCGCTGAAAAAACGATAAATTTCGTCAAGCGAATTGTGTACGTTGACCGAATCTAAGCCTTCATCGCGCTTGTCTAGGGGAATCAAGCCGCGCAAGATCAAGCGCTCTGTCTCTCCATCGGTAGAGCCGTCAGCATATTGAGTGACGTTTGCGAAGAAGCTTTCTAAGCTGTAGCCGTGTGATTGCATCAAAATCATCAGATCAAAAAGATCTCGTGAGCGCACGCGATCTTGTAGCACGAGGGTCTTAGATATTTTGAGTGCATCCAGCGAAAGCACGGAGAAAGAGCAGCTAGGTCTGCGTTCTCTGGGGGCGTTTTGCCAGAAAACGAAGCGCTTGGGATGCCGCTGTTTCGCTGCGGCAAAGAAAGTTACTTTCACGTCATCAATGGCGTAATCTCTGGCGTAGTCTGATAAGCGCTCGCCTGTGTTGATGCGAAATGTGCTCGTCTGCGCAGAATCTGTTATCAGCAATACCTTGTGGCCCTGAGCTTGCAAATCGCTCATCAAACGATCAATCTGAGCTGTCGGGAGCTTGCCTCGCTCATCGTGAAACAGAAAATCTAAATCATTGCTTTGGCGATGTGCGATATGCAGCGCTAATGCCGTGCCGCCGATCAGCAAAAACCCCTCACACTGCTGATTGCTCGCTAGGCTTGAGAAAACTCTTTGAGTTTGAGGATGCAAACTGTGAAGGTGGAATCTGTGCAAAGCTGGGTCTTTAGGCATACTGCGCTCCGCGCTCGATGCCAGGCATCAAAGCCCCCAAGACACCACGGTCCAAGTCAATCGAGAAATCTTGCGCAACGGCTTTAACGCGATCATGGCCAAAGTAGGCGAATACTCGAGAGACATCCATGAAACGTGCTTTGTCGAGTACTTTGGCAATCAAGGCTTCTTCGCTGATATTCGGGTTAGACCAGTCGTAGGGAAAATCCAAAGCGATTTTTTTAGAGAGAGGCAAACTTTGCGGCTCCCGCATTACTTTGCTAAGCACTATGGCGGTGGTTGGCACTCGTTTCTTGCGTACACGCTGTGCAGATGGTTGCATGGATTGCGGCATAGGCACATTTGCTATCGTTGTTTCGCTGGATTCAGGTTGGAGCACCTGATCGAAAACAGTCTGCAGCTGAAAATAGTCTCTCAAGGAACCTTGCCCCGTAGACTCCAAGCGGCGCAAACTCCCATATGCAACGCCAGAGCGCTCTGAGAGTTCGCGTTGCGTCAAACGACAGTTCAACCGTTGCCGTTTGAGTTGTATGTGAATTTGATTCATAAATGCTCACAAATCAATAATTAAACATCTAAATGCACATTTTATGCGAATAACGTGCAGATTTAGTGCGAATTTGGTGCAAGTTTTACGACTCATTTATAGACTTAAAGACGAAAGCGACAACCTTTTTATGCTGTTCAACGCTGCATGGATAATCGACGCGTGCGGATGCAATCTCTCCTAAAAATAACTTTTCCCGAAGAATTACCGGTCTCCGCACGTCGTGAGGAAATCGCGAGAGCTATTTCTGAGCATCAGGTGGTGATTGTTTGTGGCGAAACCGGATCGGGCAAGACGACGCAGTTGCCCAAGATTTGTTTGGAGCTGGGGCGCGGCGCGATGCACACGAAGCCGGGGCAAAAGCCTCGCTTGATCGGTCACACGCAGCCGCGCCGAATTGCAGCCTCCACAGTGGCCAAGCGTATCGCGCAAGAGCTCAACACGCCGCTGGGCGACGTGGTGGGCTACAAGGTGCGCTTTGCCGACAAGCTGGGCAAGGGCGCATCGGTCAAGCTCATGACGGATGGCATTTTGCTTGCGGAGACGCAGACGGATCCGCTGCTCTCAAACTATGACACGCTGATCATTGACGAGGCGCATGAGCGCTCGCTCAATATTGATTTTTTGCTGGGTTATTTGCGCCAGCTACTTCCGCGCCGGCCTGATCTGAAAATCATCATCACGTCGGCCACGATTGATGCGGATCGGTTTGCTGCGCACTTTGCCTTTCGCAACGGCCCAGCGCCTGTGATCATGGTGAGCGGCAGAACGTATGCCGTTGAGCAGCGTTATCGCCCGTATGAAGAAAGCAGAGATTTCGATGCCAACGACGCGATGG
>JAYSRZ010000595.1:0-7258 GCA_043720775.1 Variovorax sp.
GTAGTCAATGCCGTAATCGGTGTTGTCGTAGCCAATGCGCTGGATGGTGTCGCGGGCGGTTTGGATGTAATCGACGTTCGCATTGGTGGTGATCTCGCCTGCGAGCACCACGAGACCGGTGTTGCATAGCGTCTCGGCGGCGACGCGGCTGCGCGGGTCTTGCTTGAAAATTGCATCGAGGATCGCGTCAGAAATCTGGTCAGCCACTTTGTCGGGGTGGCCTTCAGAGACGGATTCGGAAGTAAAGAGAAAATCGTTCGCCATGGTTGTGCTCCAAAAAAAGTTTAATTTGCGTTGCCGCAAGTTTCACTGGGGTGCTACTGGCGAACGCTTTAGCAGTAATATTTAAAGTCGCTCTGCAAGTTGCTCTGTTAACTCAGCGACAATCGGATTTTAACCTATCCAATCTGCCTCCAGAATGCTAGCTTTGTTTCGTCTTTTCGCACCTTGGCCTCTGTGGCTATTGCATGCTGGCGGCGCTGTACTGGGTTGGTTGGCGTATTTTCTCTCCCCTACGTACCGCAGACGCATGCACACTCATGCGCAACTTGCTGGATACGACAATTCGGTGGTGCGCGAGGCGATTGCGCAGGCAGGCAAGATGGTTGCTGAATTGCCGCGCGTGTGGTTGGGGAAAAGCGCCCCAATTTTTTGGGGCAACACAGCTTGTGTGGATGAAGCTTATCAATCCGGCAAGGGGGTGGTGTTCCTCACCCTGCATATGGGCTGCTTTGAAGCAGTGGGCCAAGGACTGGCGCAACGTTACACAGAGCAGTATGGACCGCTTACAGCGCTCTATCGACCCGCCAGACAGCCCTCGCTGACCAAGATTGTCGAACTATCGCGCCAGCGACCCGGGCTTGAGACGGCGCCTACCACGTTCGCTGGCGTGCGCAAAATGATGAAAGCACTACGCTCCGGCCAAGCAGTTTGCCTGCTGCCGGATCAAGTGCCGCCGCAAGACTTGGGAATTTGGTCACCTTTCTTCGGCAAAGACGCTTACACCATGACGCTTGCCGCGCGCTTGGTGGCGAGCAGCGGCGCTGTGCCCTTGCTATGCTGGGGCGAGCGACTTTCTGGCGCGCGCGGCTTTCGTTTGCATTTTTCGCCTCTGTCAAAAACACTTCCCAATGATCTGCCAAGCACCGTTGCACAAATTAATAGTGAGCTTGAAGCGATCATTGCCCAAATGCCAGGTCAATATTTATGGGGCTACGGGCGCTACAAAACACCACGTCCTGAGGCGTAGAACATGCGATATGTCTTCAGCCATCTTGGCGTTGGATTCATGCGCTTTTTGGCATTGCTGCCTTTACCCATCGTGCGTGCTTTGGGCTCTCTGCTAGGGCATCTGCTTTACTTGCTAGTCATTCCTAGGCGCAAAGTGGCGCTCACGAATCTGCGCTTGTGTTTTCCGCACGAGAGCGCGGAGCAGCACCGTGCATGGGCACGCCAGTGCTTCGTCTATTTCGCGCAAACATGGCTTGATCGCAGCTGGTTGTGGCATGCCCCGCAGGATGTCGTGCAGCAGCGATTGTGGCTGAGCGGAGAGGTGCATGAGCTCTCTGGCAATGAGCCCACCGTGCTTTTTGCGCCACATTTTCTTGGCATGGATGCTGGCGCTACAGCGTTGAGCTTGCATCTTCCCGAGCGCATTGGCTCAACGATTTATGCATCTCCGTCTGATCCCGTTCTAGACGCTTGGATACAGCAAGGCCGCAAGCGCTTTGGCAATATTCGTTTGCATGATCATTTCGACGGTATCCGTCCGATAGTGAGCAGCCTGCGAGCTGGAGGCATGCTTTATTTGCTGCCTGATATGAATTTGAGTGGCGCGGAGAATTTGTTTGTCCCGTTTTTTAGCGTGAGCGCAGCGACCGTTCCTTCGTTGTCTCGATTTGCTAGGCTTGGTAAGGCAAAAGTCGTCCCGGTGATCACGCGCATCACGCCATCAGGCTACGAAACGACGGTGCATGCAGCCTGGACGCACTTCCCGACGGACGACGCCTATGCAGATACGCTTCGCATGAATCAATCTCTTGAAGCCTATGTGCTCGCTATGCCTGAGCAATACTACTGGGTACACAAGCGTTTTAAAACACGGCCATCGGGCGAGCCCTCTGTTTATTAAATGGTAAATGCTATTAATTTAATAGCACTTCACGCATTATCTACCAAGGATAACGGCCATTTAGATATAAATTTCCGCACTACACACTTTCAATGACTTCTGATGCCGCACGAAACGCATCCACTGCTGCCGGGAAGCCGCAATACACGCTGGCATGCATAAAAATCTCCTGCAATTCTTCTTTCGTCACGCCATTGTTCAGCGCTCCGCGCACATGAATCTTCAGCTCGTGCATGCGGCCGAGCGCCACCAGCATCGCAACCGTGACGATGCTGCGTGTCTTCAGAGAAATACCTTCGCGCTGCCAAGTGTTGCCCCACGCATGCACCGTGACGAGCTCTTGCAATGGCGCAGTGAACTCAGTGGATTTTGCGAAGGCCGCGTTTACATACTCTTCACCCAACACAGCTTTGCGCCGCGCCAAGCCTTTGTCGTAGATGAGATCGCCTTTGGGTTCTGGAGAAATCTTATTCATGGTCTGCCCTTCAAAGTTCTCTATCATTACAGAATTATTTGAAAGCCGATGATGACCACACGCTATTCGTTTCCCGATTTAAACAATTTGCCGCAAGATATTCAAACCCGCATTCTTGAAACGCAAGAAAAAGCCGGCTTCATTCCAAATGTGTTTCTCGCTTTTGCGCGCCGCCCCGCAGAGTGGCGGGCCTTCTTTGCGTATCACGATGCATTGATGACGCCAGAGGCTACAGGCCGGACGAGCGGCCTCACAAAGGGCGACAGAGAAATGATCGTTACTGCAACAAGTGCAGCTAACAATTGCCTGTATTGCGTCGTCGCGCACGGCGCAATTTTGCGAATTTACGAAAAGAAACCACTCGTTGCCGATCAAGTGGCCATCAATTATTTGAAAGCCGAAATCTCGCCGCGCCAAAAATCCATGCTCGATTTTGCGATGAAGGTGTGCATGCATTCGGATCAAATCAACGACGCAGATTTCGCCGCTTTGCATGCGCATGGCTTGAACGACGAAGACGCCTGGGACATTGCAGCTATCACATCATTTTTTGGCCTGTCTAACCGCATGGCATCGTTCTCGGGGATGATGCCCAATCCTGAGTTTTACCTCATGGGCAGAGTGCCAAAAGCGGTCAAGATTTAAATCGCCACCTTCATCAATCGCAGCGAAGCCAGCGCCATGATTTGCGCCGACTGCACCAGCTCATCAATGCCCACATATTCATCGGGCTGATGCGCCAAATCCAAAATGCCGGGGCCATACGCAATCACGTCTTGTAAATGCCCTGTGCGCACAATGTGCTTTTGGTCATAGGTGCCGGGGCTTGAGATATAACTTGGCTCGCGCCCTAACACGCGAGCAATCGCCCGCGCCGTCGCATCCACCACCGGTGCATCCTTCGGCGTCGCCGTGGGCACGAAGCTCATGATCTCTTTGATTTTGAAATCAAAACCGGGTCGCGTGCGCTGCAGCTCTTGCAGCATCTCCAAAATCTCGCGCTTCACATCGTCCAATTTTTCCTCAGCAATAAAGCGCCGATCGAGCACCGCGCGGCAACTGTGCGCCACCACAGGCGAGGGCGTATCCATCGTCGGCCAGCCACGCGCATCGTTCGCATACTGCTGCTGCACCTGCCCGCCATGAACGCTGTTGATATTGAGTGTTGAGACTCTCGCCCCCGGCGGCTCCACAGGCTCAGCCGTGCGCCGCTGTTGCAAAGCAGGCTGCAATTTCGTCTCCAGCAAATGAATAAAAGCGCTCATATGATTGATCGCGCTGTCTCCCAAAAACGGCATCGAGCCATGCGCAATGCGCCCCTTGGTTTCCACCTCTGCCCAATACACACCGCGATGCCCCAAGCAAATACGATCCACGCCCAGCGGCTCAGGAATGATCACATGATGCACGCGCGGCTTGGAAAAATAGCCTTTCTCCGCCAAATAGCCCACGCCCGCAAACCCACCCGACTCTTCATCCACCGTGCCGCTGATCTCCAGCGCGCCATTAAACGCAATCCCGCTATCAATCAAGGCCTCACAAGCAATTACCGATGAGGCCAGCCCGCCCTTCATATCGCAAGCACCTCGCCCATAAACTTTTCCGTCTTTTACTTGCCCACCAAACGGCTCAAAAGTCCAACCGCTGCCCGCCTCCACAACGTCAATATGGCTGTTGAAATGGACACATTCGCCGTTTCCTACTGCCGACTTGCCCTCATACCGCGCCACCACATTCGTGCGCGGATACAAATCGCTGTCTCCCGGCGCGCCGATAGAGCGGATGTACTCCACCGCAAAGCCCTTCTTCTTCAAACGCTCGCCAAGATGCCTCGCACAAGCTTCATAAGCATCGCCCGGCGGATTAACAGTAGGAATACGAATCAGCTCTTGCGTGAGCGCAGCCACTTCTTCGCGGCGAGAGGCGATGGTGGAAAGCAGTTTTTCGGTATCAGTATGGTTTGACATCAACGAAGCATACATCCAAAGTGTTTTGGCCGATGGCCGCCGTATTCACTGCGTGGATTGCTATTGAATTTGTAGTGTTCGAGCGGTTGCGTTTTGCTTAGAGCGGCTGCGAGGATGGCGGTTGGGATTGCTGCGTCTGCCTCATGTACCCTGCGCGGGATTTGCGGCACTTGCCGCAATATTAAGAACCAAAACGCTGCGCGTTTGTTTAGCCTGTGCTGCGAAAATCGGCAGTCGCAGCAACCCCAACCGCCATCCTCGCGGCCTAATCGCTACTCGAAATATCTTCGCTCGCAACAGGTAGCCATCGCTAGCAATATTTGCGCTCTACAGTCCAAACACTCAGCACGCCAACACCCGGCCTGTGGGAGCCGTATTCGGGCGGGCGATTTTCGCAGCGCAGCGTCGAAAACGCTTAAGCGTTTTCTTACGTCACTTCAGGCGACAAGTGTCGCCATACTCGCGAGCAGGGTACATGAGCCCGCCCGAATACGGCTTCCACAGGCCATGGAACGCCAAGCACGCTCTCCATCACAGCACTTCACTAGCAAAGTCTGCCAAACGTGATCTCTCTCCACGAGCCAACGTAATGTGCCCGCCGTGCGGCCAGCCTTTGAATTTATCGACGGCAAAGGTCATGCCGCTGGAGCCTTCGGTCAAATAAGGCGTGTCGATCTGTGCGAGGTTGCCCATGCAGACTATTTTCGTGCCCGGGCCGGCGCGGGTAATCAGCGTTTTCATTTGCTTTGGCGTCAAGTTTTGCGCTTCGTCGATGATCACGTATTTGTTCAAAAAGGTGCGGCCGCGCATGAAGTTCATGCTTTTGATTTTGATTTTGGAGCGGATGAGCTCGTTGGTCGCTGCACGGCCCCACTCGCCGGCGTTGCCGCCGTCGTTCTTGGTGAGGAACTCCAAGTTGTCATCCAATGCGCCCATCCACGGGCCCATTTTTTCCTCTTCCGTGCCGGGGAGGAAGCCGATGTCTTCGCCGACGCTGACCGTGGCGCGGGTCATGATGATTTCGGTGTAGCGGCGCTCATCTAACACTTGGCACAAGCCTGCAGCCAGCGCCATGAGCGTCTTGCCTGTACCGGCTGTGCCTGCGAGCGTCACCAAATCGACATCAGGATCCATCAGCAAATTCATCGCATAGCTTTGCTCGCGGTTGCGTGTGGTCACGCCCCAGACGGCGTTTTTGGCATGGCCGTAATCCTTGAGCGTTTTGAGCACGGCAGTTTTACCGCGAATCTCGGTGACTCGCGCGTAGAGCGCAGGCTCACCGGGAGACTCAAAATACACGAATTGATTGATGAGCAATTGCGGCACGATGGGGCCACTGATGCGATAAAACGAATGGCCGCCGCTCTGCCAGCTCTCAGCTGTCTTGCCATGCTTGTCCCAAAAATCTGCGGGCAGTGCAAGGCTGCCGGTGTAGAGCAAATCGCCGTCTTCTAGCGTTTTGTCGTTTTGATAATCGTCGGTGGGCAAGCCCAAAGCGCGGGCTTTGACGCGCATGTTGATGTCTTTGGAGACGAGTACGACCTCTCGCGATTTATGCAGCTCGCCCAGGCCTGCGACCACGCCGAGAATTTGGTTATCAGCTTTGCCTTGAGGCAGCGCAGAGGGAAGATTGGAATTGATTGCCTGCGTCTGAAAGAACAAGCGGCCCGTGGCTTCGCGATGGCCTGTGCCGTCAAGCTTTAAGCCCTCTTTCATATCAACGCTTTCGCCATTCGGCTTGTCTGCTGCGAGCGCATCAAGAGATCGCGAAATTTGCCGCGCGTTGCGAGCCACTTCTGTCATGCCCTTCTTATGGCCATCAAGCTCTTCCAACACGATCATCGGCAGAAAGATATCGTGCTCTTCGAAGCGAAAAAGGCTCATCGGATCGTGCAGGAGCACGTTGGTGTCGAGCACGAAAAGCTTGGCCGGGCCCGTGCTTTTCTTGCGAATGGATTTTGCGGGAACTGGATTACTACTGTTTTGGTAGCGCTCTACGCTTGTTTTATGCCGGCCATCTGCCGATTTGGCTTGAAATTTTGCCTTGGATTTACCAGAAACGGCTTCTAGCAAAGCCTGCGTCTCTTCTAGTGCTTCTGGAGCACCGCCCCCGCCAGTGCGGTCAAGCATTTCTACGTTGGCAGAATGATCGTTTTCCTCGAAATCTGCAGGCATTTGCGGCTTGCGGCCTGAGCGCGGCGAACGTGCAGGTGCGTCATAAGCATCGGGCGAGAGTAAAGCGGCGCGCTGGATGGGGGCGGGAGGCAGAGGCATGGTGATGGCTGCTCTTAGTTAAGGTGGACGGAGTGAATAAAAAACAAAAAAGCCACCCGGCACCCCGCGTGGCTTGATTGGTATCTTTCGCAGTGACAGGGCAAAGTACCCGAGTCAGTATCAAATTCATAGCACCCACTATACACGGGATGCAAGAAACCGCAAAGAACAGGCGGCTTAGACTATTTAAGCGGCTTTTTTCAGCAGCTTGACTGCTTTGATCACTTCTTCCACATGACCAGGCACTTTCAGGCCGCGCCATTCCTGCTTCAAGATGCCATCCGCGCCGACCAAAAAGGTGCTGCGCTCAATGCCTTTGACTTTTTTGCCGTACATGATTTTGTTTTTCACCACGCCAAAGCCATGGCACAGCTTTTCTTCTGTGTCCGCAATCAACTCAAAAGGCAACTC
>JAYSRZ010000596.1:0-7175 GCA_043720775.1 Variovorax sp.
TTCTTCAAGCATGGCGCAGTGGCCATGCGCCCGCTGGTGCTGCGCGAAATCGCAGACGAGATCGGCATGCACGAATCCACCATCAGCCGCGTGACGACAGCGAAATACATGAGCACGCCCTACGGCACGTTCGAGCTCAAATACTTCTTCGGCTCTGCCCTCACCACCGAGACTGGCGGCATCGCATCGAGCACCGCCGTGCGCGAGCTGATCAAGCAATTCATTGATGCCGAGGCCAAAGCCAAGCCCCTGAGTGACAACGCCATCGCAGACATGCTCAAAGAACAAGGCATAGAGTGCGCCCGCCGTACTGTGGCCAAATACCGCGAAGCATTGCGCATTCCCGTGACGAGTTTGAGGAAAACTTTGTGAAAGACTGTTTGCCATTCAAAGGTTCTGAAGAACACGGAAGGCACGGAAACTTCACGGAAGGCACGGAAAATTCAATGGGGGCTTTTCTGTGTCTTCCGTGTAACCTCCGTGCCTTCCGTGTTCAAAAAAAGCGAGAAGCCAAACGACGACTATGAACAACCTCCACCTTTTCCTTCCCTGCGCAGGCGGCGTAGAAACTTATCTCGCTGATGAAGTGCGAGCCATCCTTGGCGAGACGGAGTCCGTCCAACAGCAAATGGGCGGCGTCGCCGTCAAAGCCAGTTGGCGTCAAGCCTTGGAGCTTAATCTCCACAGCCGTCTCGCCAGCAGAGTGCTCGTCGGCGTCATGCAGCGCCCTTACCGCAGCGAAGACGATATTTATGAAGCCGCCTGCGATGTCGCGTGGGAAATCTGGTTTACCCAAAAGCAAACCTTCAAAATCGACATCACCGCCACACGCAGCCCACTCAAGAGCCTGAATTTCGCCGCGCTCAGGGTCAAGGACGCGATCTGCGATCGCTTTCGCCACAAAACAGGCGAGCGCCCTAGCGTCGATACGCAGCGCCCCGATGCGCGGGTGTACGTTCACTTCAGCGCCGAGCATGTCAGCCTGTATGTCGATACCAGCGGCGAGCCTTTGTTCAAGCGTGGCTGGCGGCAAGACAAAGGCGATGCACCCCTGAAAGAAACGCTGGCTGCAGCCATGCTCGCTGCCAGCGGCTGGTGGGATGTCAAAGGCAAAGTGCAGGGCGCAGCTGCAAATGTGCCAGCTCAGTTCCCCACGCTATACGACCCCTGCTGCGGCAGCGGCACGATCCTGATCGAAGCCGCGCAAATCGCTATTCGAATCCCCTCAGGAAGCCAGCGCCGCTTCGGCTTCGAGCGCCTGTTGCCCTACCAAGCTCACGTATGGGATGCTATGAAAAACGAAGCACTTGGCGCAGTAGAGACGGGCTTAAAAGCCCTAAAAGACACTGAAAAACTAGAGATCTATGGCTCTGATGTCGCTTTCCGCATGGTCGATTTTGCGCAGCGCAATGCCGATCTCGCAGGTGTGGGCGATCTGATCCACCTGCGCGGCGGCGATGCCCTAGAGCGCAAGCCGCCCTGCGATGTGCCAAGCCAAGGCGCCATGATTCTCACCAATCCGCCGTATGGCGAGCGCATTGAGGTCGCTGGCGTGGCCGGCGCATTAAGTCAAAACACGCGGCAAGACACAAGGCAAGATTCTCGCGCCGCGCCTCGCATCCACACCATTCGCTCAAACCACGATGTGCGCGCGCCGCAAGACGATCGCGCGCAAACCAGATCGCGCGACATGAATCGCGATGCACCCCGCGACGAATTTGATCGCCCGATTTACGCCAATGAAGAAGCTGCGCAGGAACACGGTGGCGAGCCAACAGTCCGAGAGCCGCGCGCGCCACGCGAAACTGCCGAGTTCAACCAAGCGGGCGGCGACTTCTTCCTCCAACTCTCCACCCATTGGAAAAGCCATTTCGACGGCTGGCAAGCCCACTTGCTCGTGCCCGACATGAAGCTCCCCGGCAAAATGCGCCTGAAAGAAACGCGCCGCGTCCCGCTGTGGAATGGCCCGATAGAGTGCCGCCTCTTCCGATTCGACATCCAAGGCCGGCGAACTCATTTGCCCGAAGCCGCACAGCCATGAGCGCAATGCACATCGTCATCCTAGACACCAACATCGTCCTAGATATTTTCCTCTTCCAAGACCCGCGCACAGGCGATTTGCGCGATCAACTCCACGATAAGAAGCTCAATTGGGTAGCCACACAACACATGCGAAATGAATTAGAGCGTGTGCTAACTTACACGCATATCGAAGCCAAGCTGGCCTACTATCAAAAATCGCCAGCCGATATCCTCGCCGCCTTCGATCAATTCGCCCAAATCACAACAGAGCCCAGCATCAAAGCGCCATACACCTGCAAAGACGCAGACGACCAGCCCTTCATCGATCTGGCCTGCCATCTGGCCAGCCAGCAAACGATTGAAGCGGCCGAGCATCTTGCAGGCGCAACGCTAGGCCACTTAGCGCAGATTCAATCACAGAGCCGCGCCCAGGTGCAGCTCATCAGCAAAGACAAAGCCGTGCTCGCCATGCGCAAAAGGCTAGAAAAGCTTTCCGTGATGGTCACAATGACACATCTGGCTTGACAAAATTGTCAACAAAACGCGAAAAGTGACAAAGCTGGCAACTGACTTGCGCCGCAACAAGGCCGGAAAACCCAAGCAGCCCGCCGTTTTGCCAACAAATTAACATATTCAGCCTCAAACGCCGATCTTTTGCCACAGTTGGATAGGACAAAGCAACTTGGCACACCCATTGCAATAACTATTCGCTTTCATTCACTATTTAAGGAGTTTTTTATGAAACGTGCTATTCAAAAGGGTTTTACCCTCATCGAACTGATGATCGTGGTTGCAATTATCGGTATCTTGGCTGCGATTGCATTGCCAGCGTATCAAGATTACACGGCTCGCGCTCAAGTCACTGGCGCTTTGGCTGAAATTACGCCCGCAAAAACGAACATCGAAGAAAAAATCAGCTCAGGCATTACATCTGCTGAAGCAGCTTTATTCACTGGCGCTACCGCAGCTGAACTGAAGCTTTCAGGTATTCAAGCTGCAACTTCAGGTCGTTGCTCTGCGTATGGAGTGACCGTCAACGGTGCAGCAAATCCAACAGGTGCAGCAGAAGTGCAGTGCACCATGAAGGGCGGTACAGATGTGGTCGGCAAGAAAGTACAGTGGAGCCGCGCAAGCACTGGTGTCTGGTCTTGTGTTAGCACTCTTGATTCTGGTGCTGCTCGCCTGGCTCCCAAGACCTGCCCACAAGGCACGATTGTGTCTGTTTCAGCAACCTAATAACTTTGCCTGATGGTCGAAAGCCTGTGAGAAATCATGTTCTCGCAGGCTTTTTTAATTTCGAATATTTTTAAAATGTGATTAATATGTGTGTCACTAGACAATCAGGATTTACTTTGATCGAGTTGATGATTGTTGTGGCGATCATTGGTATCTTAGCTGCAATTGCTTTGCCAGCATACCAAGACTACACTGCAAAGTCGCAAATTGCTGGCGCGCTCAGTGAAGCGAGTGCAGCTAGAACCAGTATCGAAGAAAAATACAGCAGCGCAAGTGGTGTGACTGCGGCGGATGCTACAGCTATGACTGGCAACGCAATAGACGAGTTGAAGCTTATTGGCTTTAAGAGCGCTTCTTCAACACGATGCTCAATTTACAAATCAACAGTTAGGGTGTCTGGAGAAGCGCAATTTGAATGCACGATGAATGGCGGCGTTGAAATACAGGGCAAGAAGCTTCAGTGGAACAGGGCTTCTAATTCTCGATGGTCTTGTGTTGTTGAGGTTGATTCCAGAATTGCCCCTAAAAGTTGCCCAGCCGGCACGCCATTAACTGCCCCGACCTGAATTTGAATTGCATGAGTGCCTCATCGAAAGCCGTATTCACTCTTGTAGTCCATGAGCACTCGTTCAACTAGCTTTCCCGTTCGTCTCAAAGCTGCACTGACGCATTTAGCCGCTACAGCGGCAATTGCGCTCATCAGCGCGATGCTAGTCTTCTATGTGTGGTATCCCTCTCCATTTGAGCAACTCTCGGGCGGCGCTGATCTTTTCAAGCTGATTGTGATCTGCGATATTGTGCTCGGGCCGTTACTGACCTTGATCATTTTTAGTTCTAAAAAATCTAGACCTGCGTTGATCCGTGATTTGGCGGTAATTTGTAGCGTCCAGCTGGTTGCGCTTGTTTATGGCCTTTGGGCGATGTTTGTTGCTAGGCCAGTCTATGTCTCGTTTGAAAAAGATTCTTTTCGTGTTGTGCATGCTAATGAGGTGGTCAATAAGCAGCGCCTGGATCAATGGGATTCAACCCTGAGTTATCCATTAACGGGCCCTCAATTCATCTCTTTGCGCCCCTTCAAAGATCGTAAAGAGTTTTTCGCTGTGAGTGATGACGAAATTGGTGCCGGTATCAAGCTGTCGTTTCGCCCTGAGCTTTGGCAGCCCTACGAGGCTGACCGCCTGGGCATTGTGTTGGCAAGCAAGCCACTCGCGCAGTTGTTTGCGTCAAAGCCTAGCATGGTGCATCTAGTGCAGGCTGCCGTTGAAAAGACACAAGTGCAAGCCAAAGATATTTTGTATCTCCCGATCGTGAGTAGAGAGAAATACTGGACAGCGTTGCTTAAAAATAGCTCAGCAGAGATCATCAGCTACGTTAACCTAGATACGTACGATTGATATCATCGAAGCAAGCTACTTTTTCTAGAAAATTCAATGATTGATATAAACGCCTCTGATGCCAGAAGATGGCAGCCATACAGCTATGCTTTAGGGGCACTTGTTTTGTTGGCTTGCCTCACGTTAACTTTTTTTAATACATTGGGGCTTGGTTTTAGTAGCTCTAAAGCACCTGCTTTGCTTGGTTGGCTCTGTGCATCGGTGGCCACCGCTGGTTTGGTTTTGTTTATAAAAAAAGAAAAAACCAATTGGGCTGCAATCTCATTTTTCGTTTTGTTTTTATTTATTGTTGTGAGGCAAGGCCCTCAGCCCATTCATTCGACGGCGCTGGCTCTGATCGTGTTGACGATGGCATGCGTGGCGCATAGCGCTAGCTTGTTCGCGCGGGTATCAAGCTGGGCTTTTGTCTTAGCTGTGGCCGTTGTATTTGTAGCCGTACTGAATGCGCTTGTTGCGCTCTATCAATATTTCGGATTTTCTGCGCAGTATCCTATCCCCTATATCGAAATGACTCCTCTAGGCTCAGCGATAGGCCAGGTCAGGCAGCGCAATCAAATGGCGATACTTTGCGTGTTAGGGCTGGTCACTCTGGTGTATTTTCCAGTCAAGTCTCGCTGGGTGGAGTTCGTTCGGCTTGGCTTGGGCTTATGTTTGATTGCTGCTGTGGCTGCGTCGGCATCGCGAATTGGCGCTGCGGCGATGTTCTTATTTTCATGCACTTTGATATTTACTTTTCGCAGCTTGCCTAGATCGGCTCAGCAGTTGGTGGGATTGTCTTTCCCAGTCTTTCTGATATTTGCATACCTTCTTCCCGCATTGATCGAAGATCAATCAGGTTTATTATCCCGGCTTACGGACGATGCCTTTGCAGTGCCTTGCAATTCACGGCTTCTTCTGTGGAAAAACGCACTGAGTTTGATCTGGCAATCACCCTTTGCAGGTGCGGGATGGGGCGGATTCATTGGAGAGTATTACACGTCTGATCTGCCCGTGCGAGGATGTGAATTGCTGGATCATGCACACAATGTGTATTTGAACATCGCAGTTGAGGCTGGTGTGATCGTTGCTACAGCGCTGATTTTTGCTTCAATATGGTTTTTCTTGAAGTACTGGAGCACAGTCGCCGCAGACTCCATCCATCGGTGGGCCTACTTCTCTGTGGCCATTATCTGGTTGTATGCGCAGACCGATTTTCCGCTTTGGGTTACAGGATTTCTGTGGCTCTTCGCGATTTTTTTAGGACTTATTGCGTCGGATGAATCAAAGTTTGTTCATCATTCCGCATATGCCGTTTTAAGCCGCTTATTTGTGGCGGTGAACCCTTGGTTTATCATTGTCTTTTCCATAGCAACTGCATGCTTAAGCGCAATGGCATTGATTCAATATTTTCGTGTTTCGCATATTGCAACGCCAACAGAGTGGGATGCTCAAATTGCTAAGCATGGCTATCAAGGAATAGTTAAAGAAAATTGGATGTTTGCTGATCACTTGGAGTTTGTTGCAGCTCAAATGCAGGAGCCGACAAAAGCGAATGCTACAAAGATCAATAAACTCTGCACATCTGTCATTCCATATTCGCCCGAGCCTCCTATTATTATGTGTGTCATTAGGTCTGCATACTTAATGGGAGATATGAAGCAAGTTGAGTTTCATAAGCAACGGCTCTTGACAACCTACGGTAGCCAAGTCGATATGTACAAAGAAGAACTCGACAGCTTTAAATAAAAACACGATGGCGCAGATACAGCGCATCTGGCCGCGCTCAGCTCACATGAATGCGGCCTGTGCTCGTTTATGCTGTCGATAATGAAGTTTATTTTTTTTGGGGCTGGTCTCTTGACAGCCGCGCCTTGGCTGATGGGTGCTGCGGCGGGGCCGGTGGCTCAAATCAGTGCTTGGTTTGTATCTGCCGCTGCGCTTGCGGGGATGTTGTTTTTTCAATCTGCACGCCATTGGCCGCTTAGCCTTGTTTGGGGGGCTGGGTTGAGTTTGCTTTTGGGGCTGCTGCAGTTTGCGGGCTTGGCCTCGGGTCTTGCGCCTTGGGTGAGTGAGTCTGCTTCGGGGGAGATGGTGGCGAATCTTCGGCAGCGTAATCAGTTTGCGACTTTGATGGTGATTGGGGCTCTGGCGGTTTGGCTTCGATACCTCAGCCCGAACGGAGGTTTTAGCCAGAACAGAGCGCTCAATCCAAATGGCCGCCTAAACCCGGATCGAGACCCTAGCTCGAACATAGGCTTCAAACTTAGCTCGGTTCGATCTATCGTGACCGTGGCGGCTATCGCGCTTTTGGCTTTCACGGCGGCGTTATCTGGTTCGCGCACGGGCTTGTTGCAGTGGTTGGCTTTAGCCGCCTTGGCAGTGTGTTGGCGGCGCAGTTGGGGCGCGAATGTGCAATGGGTGTTGGGCGCAGCGCTGCTAAGCTATGGCCTGGGCGCGATTTTGGGGCCTTGGCTGGCGCAGGCGGCGGGGCATGGGAATGCGGGGCTCTTGGGGCGAGTGGTGGCGTCTGATGGGCATTCCCGG
>JAYSRZ010000597.1:0-2544 GCA_043720775.1 Variovorax sp.
GGGCAGTCGACGTGCGCGTAGTGGCGCTTGTCCGTCGAGTACTCGAGGTGAGCCGTGTTGATCGTGATGCCGCGCTCACGCTCTTCCGGCGCCTTGTCGATCTGGTCATACGCGACGAACGTGGCCTGCCCTTTGGCGGCGAGGACCTTCGTGATGGCGGCCGACAACGTGGTCTTGCCGTGATCGACGTGGCCGATGGTGCCGACGTTGACGTGCGGCTTATTGCGTTCGAATTTCTCTTTTGCCATGATGGACTTCTTTCAAATGAACATGCCCGTGCGAGGTTTAACGTCTGCATCAGCTTGCTTGATCTCTCACCACGGGCAGCAAGAGGCAGTGATCGCAGACAGGGAAAATCTAGGTAACGCGAAAAGCGCGAAAAGAACGCGAAAAATACTAAAAATAAACTGAATGATTTTTGCGTTTTTCGGTTATTCGTTTTAGCGTTTTTCGCGATAGGTAGTTCGGAGATTACTTAGCACGAGCGCTCATGATGGCTTCAGACACGTTGCGCGGGGCTTCCGTGTAGTGTTTGAATTCCATCGTGTAGGTTGCACGGCCTTGGCTCATGGAGCGCAAAGTGGTGGAGTAGCCAAACATTTCAGACAGTGGCACTTCGGCGCGAATGGCTTTGCCACCTCCGACCATGTCTTCCATGCCTTGAACCATACCGCGACGGCTGGACAAATCGCCCATCACGTTACCGGCATAGTCTTCAGGCGTCTCAACTTCCACGCTCATCATCGGCTCAAGAATCACAGGATTCGCTTTACGGCAGCCTTCTTTGAAGCCGAAAATCGCAGCCATCTTGAACGCGAGTTCGTTCGAGTCCACATCGTGGTACGAACCGAAATGCAGCGTGACTTTCACGTCAACCACAGGGTAGTTGGCCAACACGCCTTGCGTGACGGCTTCCATGATGCCTTTTTCAACTGCAGGAATGTATTCGCGAGGAACCACACCGCCTTTGATCGCGTCGATAAACACGTTGCCCTTGCCTGGCTCATTGGGCTCAATCTTGAGCACCACGTGGCCATACTGGCCCTTACCGCCCGACTGGCGCACAAACTTGCCTTCGGCATCTTCCACTGTCTTGCGAATCGTTTCGCGGTAAGACACTTGTGGCTTGCCCACGTTGGCTTCCACGCCGAATTCGCGCTTCATGCGGTCAACAATAATTTCCAAATGCAGCTCGCCCATGCCGGCGATGATGGTCTGGCCAGATTCTTCATCGGTGCGCACGCGGAACGATGGATCTTCTTGCGCCAAGCGATTGAGCGCAATGCCCATCTTCTCTTGGTCAGCCTTGGTTTTTGGCTCCACAGCCTGAGCAATCTCAGGCTCAGGGAACACCATTTTCTCCAATGTCACGACGTGATCTGGATCGCACAGGGTCTCGCCTGTGATAATGTCTTTGAGGCCAATACAAGCAGCGATGTCGCCAGCGCGAATCTCATCGACTGGCTCGCGCGCATTCGCGTGCATCTGCACGATACGGCCAATACGCTCCTTCTTTCCCTTGATCGGGTTGTAAACACTGTCGCCAGATTTCAATACGCCAGAATAAACGCGCACGAAAGTGAGCTGGCCCACAAATGGATCAGTCATCAACTTAAATGCCAATGCAGCAAATTTCTCGCTGTCATCAGCGCGGCGAGTGGTTGGTTTGTCATCTTCATCCGTGCAAGGCACAGGTGGAATATCCACCGGGCTTGGCATGTATTCGATCACAGCGTCAAGCATGGCTTGCACGCCTTTGTTTTTAAACGCAGAGCCGCAGAGCATCGGCTGAATTTCACAAGCAATCGCGCGTTGGCGAATGGCCGCTTTGATCTCTAACTCGGTCAGCTCAACGCCTTCCAAGTATTTGTTCATCAATTCTTCAGATGCTTCAGCAGCCGCTTCAACCAGCTTCTCACGGAATTCAGCAGCTTTCTCAGCCAAATCAGCCGGAATATCGCCGTAAGTGAAGGTCACACCTTTGTCGGCCTCGCTCCACAGAATAGATTTCATCTTGACCAAATCCACCACTCCGGCAAAGCCTTCTTCGGCGCCGATCGGGATTTGCAAAGGCACAGGATTGGCCTTCAAGCGCAGCTTCATCTGCTCGTAAACCTTGAAGAAGTTCGCGCCGGTGCGATCCATCTTATTAACGAAGGCCAAACGTGGCACTTTGTATTTGTTAGCCTGACGCCATACGGTCTCAGACTGTGGCTGCACGCCGCCCACAGCGCAATACACCATGCAGGCGCCATCGAGCACGCGCATAGAGCGCTCGACTTCAATGGTGAAGTCCACGTGGCCGGGGGTGTCGATGATGTTGATGCGGTGCTCGTCAAAAGTCTTGCCCATGCCTGACCAGAAGCATGTGGTGGCAGCGGAGGTGATCGTGATGCCACGCTCTTGCTCTTGCTCCATCCAGTCCATGGTGGCCGCGCCGTCGTGGACTTCACCGATTTTGTGATTCACGCCGGTATAAAACAACACACGCTCGGTGGTCGTGGTTTTGCCTGCATCGATGTGTGCAGAAATGCCGATGTTGCG
>JAYSRZ010000598.1:0-7150 GCA_043720775.1 Variovorax sp.
GCTATCCGTTGGTCGATGGGCAAGGCAATTTTGGCTCGCGCGATGGGGATAGTGCAGCAGCGATGCGATACACCGAAGCGCGGCTGTCAAAAATCGCCACGCTGCTGACCGATGAGCTCGATATGGGCACGGTCGATTTCGTGCCGAATTACGACGGCTCAGAACAAGAGCCGCGCCTGCTCCCAGCGAGATTGCCTTTTGATTTGCTCAACGGTGCCAGCGGCATCGCCGTGGGCTTGGCTACCGAAATCCCGAGCCACAATTTGCATGAGATTGCGCAGGCCACAGTAGCGTTGATCAAAAATGCCAAGCTGAGTGACGAGGAATTGTTCACCCTCGTGCCCGGCCCCGATTTTGCCAATGGCGGCCAGATCATCAGCCCCGCCACTGACATTGCTGAGGCCTATCGCACCGGGCGCGGCTCGCTCAAAATCCGCGCTCGCTGGAAAATTGAAGAGCTGGCGCGCGGCCAGTGGCAGCTCGTCGTCACGGAATTGCCGCAAGGTGTGAGCACGGCGAAGGTGCTCGAAGAGATTGAAGAGATCACCAATCCCAAGGTCAAGACAGGCAAGAAAGCGCTCAATCAAGATCAAGTTCAGCTCAAGGCCAGCATGCTCGCGCTGCTCGATGTGGCACGCGATGAAAGCAACAAAGATGCGCATGTGCGCCTTGTGTTTGAGCCGAAGACGAGCAAGATTGGCCAGCAAGAATTGATCACGGCTCTCTTGGCGCACACGTCGCTTGAGAGCAGTTGCCCGATCAACCTGACTTCGATTGGGCTCGATGGCCGCCCGATGCTCAAAAGCTTGCGGGCGATGCTCTCCGAGTGGATCGAATTCCGCGCCACCACGATCGAGCGACGCTCACGCCATCGCTTAGAGAAAGTCCTTGAGCGCATCCATATCTTGGAAGGCCGCCAAATCGTTTTGCTCAATATTGACGAAGTGATTGCCATCATTCGCCAAAGCGATGAGCCGAAAGCCGCATTGATCGCGCGCTTCAAATTGAGCGACAGGCAGGCCGAAGACATTTTAGAAATTCGCCTGCGCCAATTAGCGAGATTAGAGGCCATCAAGATCGAGCAAGAGCTCGCAGAATTGCGCACCGAGCAAGGCAAGCTCGAAGACATCATCAACTCGCCCGCCACGCTGCGCCGCTTGATGATCAAAGAGATTGAGCAAGATGCCAAAGCCTTCGGCGATCCTGCCAAAGATCCGCGCCGCACGCTGATTCAAGCCGAGAAAAAATCAGTGGCAGAGATCAAAATCGTTGACGAAGCCGTCACGGTGGTGGTCTCCGCCAAAGGCTGGGTACGCGCTCGCACAGGCCATGGCCATGATGCAGCCAGCTTCGCTTTCAAGGCCGGCGATGGCTTGTATGACACCTTTGAATGCCGCACCGTGGATACGCTGCTGGCCTTCGGCAGCAATGGCCGGGTGTACAGCGTCAACGTCTCGCTGCTGCCCGGCGCACGCGGCGATGGCCAGCCCGTCACCACCTTGGTTGAGCTCGAATCCGGCACGCAGCTTCTGCATTATTTTGCAGGCGCAGCGAGTGCGCAGCTCTTGCTCTCCGGCAGCGGAGGCTATGGCTTTATTGCAACGATAGAAAACATGATCTCTCGCCAAAAAGCGGGTAAAGCGTTTATCAGCGTGGGCGAGGGCGAGACGGTTTGCAAGCCTTCTGCACTCGATATTTTTATACGAAATACGGCCGCAGCGCCCACCGAACCTGCGCAGAGTGCTCCTAAATTAATAGTAGCCACGCATGTGGCCTGCGCATCCACAGGTGGCCGCATCTTGACTTTTGAGATCACCGAACTCAAAGCCATGACGGGCGGCGGGCGCGGCTTGATGCTGATTGATTTAGACGCGAAAGACACGCTCGCCGGCGCAGCCGCCTACAGCCGGAGCATCAAAATCTCTGGCATTGGCCGAGGCGGCAAAGAACGTGAAGAGCAGCTAGAAATTCGTAGCCTCAACAACGCCCGAGCAGCTCGGGGTCGCAAAGGCAAAGCCGCCGATTTGGGCTTCAAGCCGACGGGTGTGGCGCGGGTGGAGTGACGATGCCGTGCGCCCTAGCCCTTTGATACCTCAGCCCGAACGGCAAGTCTTAGCGCAAAACGCAGCATTTAGGCAGCAATAAACAGTAGAAAAATCTCAGCGCCGGAAAACCACGACTGCCAGCGCCACAGCCAGCAGCATCGACAACATACCCAAGCCATAGACCCAGTTTTGCAGCTTCTGATTTTGGAGGTGTAGCTGCTGCGCGATATCTTTAATGCCATTGAGCTTAGTCAGCTGATGCCTGAGGTTTGCGCGCTGGCCACGCACAGAATCAAGCAAACTAAATACGCTTTCAATCTGCGCTTTTTGCTCTGGCGCTGCAACTGGCGCTGGCGGCGCAATGGCTGCTGGCGCTGGTTTGAATTCTGGGCGTTCGATGCGTGCCACGCGCACCATTTCGTCAAAGCTGCCGGGGGCTGTCGCCCCATAAAGTACGTCCGCTGTGCTTTCGCTGCTGAAGCGAGAGTCATCGAGTAAGTTATCTAGTGCTGCGTATTGTTCACTGCGATGAGACGCAGCTGCAAGCGCTGCGGCTTGCTTGGCCATTGCTGGCTCCATCAAACGCACAAGGCCCAGATTAATCAATTCAACCAGCAATTCGCTGACATCACCAAAGCCCTTGAGGGTCTGCGTATAGAGCTGAACAGGTTGGCCGCCATCAATGGCGAGCAGCAATACACGTAATCGACGCGGCATCTCACGTGGATCGCGTTTGATGATTTCATTGCCGCGCTCCGTGCGCATCACCGTATGATGACGATTCAAATCAAGCTCTTGCGAGGTCAATAACGACATGGATTGTTGGCCTGAAATAGTTGATTAGAGTAACTGAAACATAATTATGCTGCGAGTTTCTTATTAGAACTTACAGGTACAAAAACAATTCGATGCACTCATCTAAACGTCTCATCTGCGTTTAAATAAACATTCAAGACACTCCAAATATTACTTTAGTACTCAATTTAGTCATTTAAAAATGGATCAATGCAAGAATATCAATTTATTTCAGCTATCAATTCAATTTCGACGCATGCACCCATTGGAATCTGCGCCACGCCGAAAGCGCTGCGAGCATGAGCACCGATTTGCGCGCCAAACACTTGCCCCAAAAGCTCTGAGCAGCCATTCGTCACGATGTGTTGCTCTGTGAAGTCGGAGGTCGAGTTGACCAAGCTCATCACTTTGACGATGCGCTTGATTTTGCCCAAGTCGCCAGAGGCTGAATGCAAGACGGCCATGAGCTGTATTGCGCAATTGCGCGCGGCGAGTTTGCCTTCGTCGGTGCTGACGTTTTTGCCAAGCTGGCCGACCCAAACTGCGCCGTCTTTGCGAGCGATTTGACCTGAGATAAAGATCAGATTGCCAGTTTGCACGAAGGGCACGTAAGCGGCGGCTGGTGCTGCTACGGGGGGCAATTCAATGCCGAGTTCTTTGAGTTTTGCGTAAGCGCTCATGAGGTTGACTCCGATAAGATAAGGAAAAAATACCGCAAACCTTATCGTAGCGGAACACCACAATACATCGCTGATCCTCATGCTGTTTTTTTCTTTGCCGCTGCTTGCTTTCGTGCTCGGCTGCGCCATGCAGTTGCAGCAGCGGGAACTGTATGCGGTGTGGATTTATATGCTTTTTAGCGGGCTAGCTGGAGTATTTATTGCGTGGAGTGCTATTGAATTGATAGTAAATGGCAAAGCACGATTGCGCAGCATCAGCCGCATAGAGCATGGTGTTTTTCTGCTGATGTTGATTTTGGCGTCTGCCATGCTGGGTTTGGGGCAAGCTGGCTGGCGCGCCAGCAGCTTTGCGCAACAGGCGATCCCAAGCGAGCTAGAAGGCCGCGATATTCGCATCACGGGCATCATCGCTGCTATGCCGCAGCGCGACGAATCAGGCATTCGGTTTCGCATGGATGTGGAATCAGCGCAGCTTTTGGACGACGGAAAAATACGCGCCGTGACACTGCCGCCGCGCATTCAACTGGCTTGGTATCGCAGCTTGCCGCGCCTGTCTGAAGATGCGGCGATCGTACCGTTTGCCGAGCTACAAGCCACGCAGGGCGATATCAAAGCGGGCGAACGCTGGCAACTGGTGGCGCGGCTCAAAGCACCGCATGGCAATATGAATCCGCATGGTTTTGACTACGAGCTTTGGCTCTGGGAGCAGGGCATTGGCGCAACGGGCTATGTGCGCGCTACGCCGCGCGAGGCCGCGCGGGGCGATGGACCACTCAAAATCGGCGAGACATGGGAGCATCCGCTTGAAGCGGCGCGGCAAAAGGTGCGTGATGCAATTTTTCTGAAGGTGGCGAGCCCGCAGTTGGCGGGTGTGATTGCGGCGCTGGCTACTGGAGATCAAGCGGCGATTGATCGCGCGGATTGGGATGTGTATCGCGCTACTGGCGTGGCGCATTTGATGAGCATCTCTGGCCTTCACATCACGATGTTTGCTTGGGGCGCTGCGCTGCTGATTGGCGCGGCTTGGCGGCGCAGTATGTGGCTGACAACATGGCTGCCAGCGCAACATGCGGCGCTGATCGGCGGCGTGCTGCTTGCAACTGCATATGCGTTGTTTGCAGGCTGGGGCGTGCCGGCGCAGCGCACGGTGTGGATGCTGGGTGTGGCGGCGCTTCTTAAACTCTCGGGCAGGCGCTGGCCTTGGCCTTTGGTGTGGCTGCTGGTGCTTGCCGTGATCGTGGCTCTAGATCCTTGGGCGCTGCTCGCTGCAGGCTTTTGGTTGAGCTTTGTGGCGGTGGGAATTTTGTTTGCCAGTGATGCGGGAAGAGTGCGCGAACTGCAAGGCGTATCGCCGAGTTTGTGGCAACGCTTGAAAAGTATGCTGCGCGAGCAATGGGTCATCACGCTGGCGCTCGCGCCTTTGTCGCTCATATTGTTCAACCAAGTTTCTGTGGTGGGGCTTATAGCCAACGCGATAGCGATTCCGTGGGTCACGCTGGTCGTCACACCGCTGGCCATGACTGGGGCGATTGCGCCGCCGCTGTGGGATGCAGCAGCGCTGGCTGTACAGGCGATGAGTGTTGTTTTGGCATGGATGGCGCAGTTTCCATTTGCTACATTTTCAATAGCGGCTAGCGCAGTGTGGACGGGGGTTATGGCCTTATTTGGCTCTATATTGTTGGTGCTGCGCCTGCCAGCGGCTATTCGCTTTGCAGGCGCTGTGATGATCTTGCCTTTTCTGCTCTATACAGCGCCGAGGCCGGTATTGGGCGAATTCTCACTGCTGGCCGCAGACATCGGTCAAGGCAATGCGCTGCTTGTGCAAACGGCCAATCACAGCTTGCTCTACGACGCCGGCCCACGCTTCTCGCGCGAAAGCGATGCCGGCCAGCGCACGCTCGTGCCGCTGCTTCGCGCCCTCGGTGAAAAGCTGGATTTGCTGATCGTCTCGCATCGTGATGCGGATCACATTGGCGGCGCAGCGGCGGTGCTCAAAATGCAGCCGCAGGCCAAGCTGATGAGCTCGATTGAGCTTGAGAATGATTTGCAAAAAGTGCGTGCGGCTGAGCGCTGTATCGCTGGAAAAAAATGGCAGTGGGATGGCGTGGATTTTGAAATTTTGCATCCGCAGTTGCCGGATTACGAAACGCCGCAAAAGCCCAATGCGATGAGCTGCGTCCTGCGCATTGGCAATGGCCGGCAAACGGTATTGCTCACCGGCGATCTAGAAGCCGCGCAGGAGCAGCGGCTCGTCAGCGAACGAGCTGCACTGAAAGCAGATGTGCTCCTCGTGCCGCATCACGGCAGCAAAACATCTTCTACACCTGAATTTCTAGATGCTGTTAAACCCACTATCGCCATTGTGCAAAGCGGCTACCGTAATCGCTTCCAGCATCCTGTGCCAGAGGTGATGGCGCGATATGACGAGCGGCAAATTCGCGTCATCAAAAGCCCGCAGTGCGGTGCGGCGCGTTGGCAAAGCGACGTAGCTAGCAACGTTCACTGCCAACGCCAGTTGGATAAGCGATATTGGCAGCATCAAATGCCTTAGGTCAATCTCGTGTCTAGGTGTTAACAAAACCTCGCATGGTTACAAACAGTGGCGCTTGTCATTGACTTGCCTCACAAGCGCATTAGAGTGCAACATTGCACTCAAGATCAATGTCATGACACTCGCCACACAATTTGAATTTCACGCACGTTCATTGCGTCTATTGGTTACTCCGCTTATCGCTGGTTTGCTAGTCGCTTGCGGAGGCGGGGGATCATCCGTCACCGAACCACCGCCGCCAGTGGTGATTGCACTGCCCACTTGCACTGCTGCTGTATCAGCATCAGCGCCTCTGACGAGCATCACCAGCGTGCAAGGCACGGGAAGCATCAGCCCATTGCAATCGCAAACCGTGACGGTGCGCGGTGTGGTGGTGGGCTCGTTTCAAAATTCAGTAACGCCTTCCACCGTCACACAACTCAACGGATTCTTCCTTCAGCAGCCTGTGCCCGATAGCGATCCGCTCACATCGGAAGGCATCTTTGTGTTTGCACCGGGCGCGCCCGCTGTGAGCGCAGGCGATTATGTGCAGGTGGAAGGCCGGGTGACGGAGTTTGGCGCGTTGCCCAATAGCGTGACGCAACTGGCCGGCACGGTAACGGTAAACGTTTGTGGCTCAGGAGTGGTGCTCGCGCCAACAGCCGTGAATTTGCCGCTGGCCAATGCGGGAGATCTTGAAAAATACGAAGGCATGCTTGTGAGCTTCCCGCAAACGCTGGCCGTGACGGAATTGTTTGAGCTTGGTCGCTACGGCCGCGTGGCTTTGTCTGTGGGCGGTCGGCAATTCCATCCCAACAATGGCAACGTGACTGTGACAAACGCGCAAAACCAGCTCGCTCGCATCGTGCTGGATGACAACACGACTCAGCAAAACCCCAGCCCGATTCCGACGCTGGGCACGAGTGCTGCGCCAGTAGTTCGTCGCGTGGGCGATACGGTGCAAAACTTGAGCGGTGTGCTCAATTACACCTTGGGCAATGCAGGCGTGGGCTCCTATAGTTTGCATGCGGTGAGCGCGCCCAATTTCGTTGCCGCCAATCCAAGGCAAGCCGCGCCGCCCGCAGTCAGCGGTAGCTTGC
>JAYSRZ010000599.1:0-2539 GCA_043720775.1 Variovorax sp.
CACACGCGCTTGGTCAGACAAAGCGCCTAGCAACTATTTGGCGATGATTGAAGTGGTGCTCTGCGTGATTTTGTTTGTGGCCTGCGCATTGCATGTGCGGCTGCGGGTGGGTGGGCGGTGAGAGTTGCTGCGTTAGCTTGAAAACGCTTCGTTTTAGAAGCAAAATGAGCTCAATCGCCGGCATAGATATTGCGCTAAGCGCTATTAAATTCATAGTAATGATCACTGGAGAGAGAAATGAAACTGACCTTCAATACAACGCTCTTGACCACCCTGCTCGCCTTCAGCGCCTCATTTAGTAATGCGTCAAGCGCCGCCGAGCTCAAGCTGCGCATCATGGAGACGACCGATCTCCATATGAATTTTTTGAACTATGACTACTACCAAGACAAGCCAACTGACGCTTTCGGTGTGAACCGCACGATCCCGCTCATCAAAGCGGCGCGCGCTGAGACTGTGAATTCCATGCTGTTTGACAACGGCGATTTGATTCAGGGCAATCCGCTGGGCGATGTGGTGGCGCGGATCAAGGGCTTGAAACCGGGCGAGACGCATGCGGCCTTCAAGGTGATGAATCAGATGGGATACGACGCTGCCAATTTGGGCAACCATGAGTTTAATTTCGGCTTAGATTTTCTGCGGCAATCGATTGCAACGGCGAAGTTTCCCTATACGAATTCCAATGTGTTTGAAGGCGCAGCAGACGCACCGAATGCCAAGCATGCTTTCACGCCCTATCTCATCTTGAATCGCAGCTTCAAAGATGTGGACGGCAAAACGCACGCCCTCAAAATCGGCGTGATCGGTTTTACGCCGCCACAAATCATGCAGTGGGATCGCAGCCATTTGCAAGGCAAAGTGTTCACACGAGATATCGTGGAGATGGCGAAGAAATATGTGCCCGAGATGAAAAGTCAGGGCGCAGATTTAATCATCGCCATTCCGCATAGCGGCTACGAGCGCACGCCGCAAGGCCCGATGGCTGAAAACGCCGTGGCAGGCTTGGCCGATGTGCCCGGTATTGATGCGATTCTCTTCGGCCACTCACACGCAGAATTCCCCAGCCAGCAGTTTGCCAATCACCCTAAAGTTAACATCGCGAAAGGCACGATCAATGGCGTGGCATCCGTCATGCCTGGCCGCTGGGGTGATCATTTGGGCATCATTGATTTGACGCTCGATAACGCTTCTGGCAAATGGCTCATCAAAGACAGCGCCTCCATGCTGCGCCCGATTTTTGATCGCACAGCGCGCAAAGCCTTGGTGGAGAGCGACCCCATGGTCGAGGCCGCCATCAAAGAAGAGCACGAAGCCACGCTCGCCTACGTGCGCGCGAAAGTCGCCGAGAGCAGCGCGCCGATTTACAGCTATTTCGCGCAAGTGGCCGATGATCCTTCGGTGCAAATCGTCTCCAACGCGCAGATCGCCTATGTGAAGAAAGCGCTGATTGGCACGCCGCATGAGAAGCTCCCCATCCTCTCAGCCGCCGCGCCTTTCAAAGCCGGTGGCCGCCAAGGATCGAGCTTCTACACCGACATTCCCGCCGGGCCGATTGCCATTAAAAACGTGGCCGATCTCTACATCTTCCCCAACACGCTCAAAGCCGTGCTGCTCACGGGCGCGCAAGTGCGCGATTGGATCGAGATGAGCGCCGGCCAATTCAACACCATCGACCCCAAAGGCGCGCCTGAGCAAAACCTGCTTAACCCCGCCTTCCCCAGCTTCAATTTCGATACGGTGGACGGCGTGACTGATGAGATTGACGTGAGCCAGCCGCCAAAATTCGTAGCCAGCGGCGCTTTGAATACAGCCACCAATGTGATCAACCCTAGCCGCGTGAAAAATCTCCAATTCAACGGCCAACCCATCGACTTAAACGCCAAATTCATCGTAGCCACCAACAACTACCGAGCTTACGGCGGCGGCAATTTCCCAGCGCTCGGCGCAGACAAAGTGATCCTAGACGCCCCCGAAGAAAACCGCGAAGCCCTCGTCGAATACCTGCGCGATGGAAGCAAAGCCGCTGGCGGAAAAGTCAACCCCACCGCAGACAACAACTGGCGCATCCTCGGAGTGCCCGGCATCACGATGACATTTACCTCCGCCAGCAATGCGCAAAAGTTTTTATCCAATCACAAAAACATCAAGCTGCTCAAAGAAGCCGCCGATGGGTTTGCAACGTTTGCCTTAACGCCCTAACTTTCACTCTCACTCTTGCCTTGATTTCTGTTTCAATGAACCCAATCACCATCTACACCGACGGCGCCTGCAAAGGCAATCCTGGCCCCGGAGGCTGGGGCGCATTGCTCCAATCGGGCGAGACTGTTAAAGAACTCTTCGGCGGAGAAAAAGAGACGACGAACAATCGCATGGAGATGATGGCCGTGATTGAAGCGCTCAAGGCGCTCAAGCGGCCTTGCAAAGTGATGCTGCATTTGGATAGCAAATACGTGCTGCAAGGCATCACCGAATGGCTGCCGGGCTGGAAGGCCAAGGGCTGGAAGACGGCGGCTAAGCAGCCCGTGAAAAATGTGGATTT
>JAYSRZ010000600.1:0-2533 GCA_043720775.1 Variovorax sp.
ATTCGCCAGTTCGCACCCGTGGGCATGATCGCCAGCGGCCCGCTGGTGTGGGCGGTGAACAAAGAGTTGCCTGTGAGCAATATGCGCGAGTTCGTGCAGCTCGCCAAAAGCAAACCAGGCTATTTCAACTACGGCAGCGCAGGCGCAGGCGGCATTAATCATCTCGTGTTGGAAATGCTAAAAAACCGCGCTGGTATTTTCATCACACACATCCCGTATCGCGGCATCGCGCCGGCCACGATGGACATGATCGGCGGGCAGATTCACCTCGTCACAGGCACAGTGCCTGCTTTGAGTGCATTCATCAAAGATGGCCGCGTGAAAGCGTTGGCCGTCACGTCGTCTAAGCGCAGCAGCGCTTTGCCGGATGTACCCAGCATGGCTGAGAGCGGATTCGCAGGATTTAATGTGCTTAATTATTTTGGCTTGATGGCACCAAAAGCCACACCTGCTGCGGTGATTGATCGACTGAATGCGGCACTGGCCAAAGTGCTTGTGCTGCCTGATGTACGCGCTCGCTTTGCCACCGATGCGCTGGAGCCTGCCTCTGCGGCAAACAGTTCGCCCGCGCAGCTCGCCAGCTTTATCGAGCGCGATTTCTCACTCTGGCGGCAAGTCGTTGTAGCGCAAAATTTGAAAATTGACGCGGCCTGAATTTGAGCTGTTGTGGCAGCGTCTGACGTCTCAAATTCAGGGCTTCCAATCTTCCAAAGCGGCCAACGTCGCACTCGTTAGCGCGTCAATGCGTGCGATTTGATCGGCGGCGTCAAGAGGCCAGCCAATCGTGTTGCAAGCTTGCTCAAGCATAGAGCACGCATCTGATAACGCTACAGCGCCCACGTTGGACGCCGAGCCTTTGAGCGCATGCGCACGCAGGGAGAGCAGGGCAGGATCGGTGGTGGTCAGGCTGGCCAAAATATCTGCGCGGCGAGCCGGCGCATCTTGCACAAACAAGCCCATCACCTCGCGCGTCATGCTGCGCTCAGTATCATCAAATTCTTTGAATTGATCTAAGCGACTCCAGTCGATCAGTTGCATTTTTGATTCATCTGGCGTGTTGGTTTCAAAGTCATTTAAGGGTTTAACGCCTGTAGAATCTGCGTGAGGCGCTATTGATTCAATAGCAATCTCATTGAAGTGCGCATATTGCGCCAAGCCTGCTGCGAGCTCATCAATGCGCAGTGGTTTGGGCAAGAAACCTAGCATGCCGGCATCTATGCAACGCTGGCGATCTTCCTCCAAGACGGAGGCTGTGAGTGCAATGATCGGCGGCGCAGCGTTGCCATGCGTGCTGATGATCAGGCGCGCTGACGCATAGCCATCGAGAATTGGCATGTTGGCATCCATCAGCACCGCGCAAAAACGTTTACCGCCAGCAAGCAGAGAAGCAGCCACGCTACTCGCTGCTTGTTGGCCATCCATCACGCTCACCGATTCGTAGCCTAGTTTTGTGAGCATGCTCACAGCGACTTTAATGTTGACCAAGTTATCGTCAGCTACTAGCACGGTTTGATTTTTTGCAACGCTTGCCTTGGTTGGCGCAGCAGTTGGCGCGACGTGCTGCGCACCTTGCGAATACATAACGCGCGCCAAGATATTAAACAGCTGCGACTGCCGATAGGGTTTCAGCAGCCGCCCGGTAAATTCGCGCGCTTCGCTCTCTATCGGCAAGGTGCCTGAGGTGAGCAACACGAGCTGCATCTGTGGCTTGATCTTGTGCAAAGCCTGAGCCAGCATCACGCCATCCATCTCGGGCATGTGCATATCGGTGACGACGACATCTGCATCGCGGCTGCCCAGCCATGCCAAGGCCTCTAGCGCGTTGTCAAACGCTACGGTGTTCATCTTCCAACGCTTGAGCTGCTTCTCCAAGATTTGAATGTTGACTGGCATGTCGTCGACGATCACGGCGAGTTTGCCTTCTAAGGAGGCCAGCTCAAGAACGGATGCTTCCGATTGATCCGGCGCATCGCTGAAATGCATACGAGCGGTGAACCAAAACGTGGAGCCATGCCCAGCTTCGGATTCCAAGCCTACATTGCCGCCCATCAATTCCGCTAAACGCTTGCAAATGGCCAGGCCCAGCCCTGTGCCTCCGTATTTGCGCGTGGTCGATGCGTCAACCTGCGTGAACGACTGGAAGAGTGCGCTTTGGCGATCTTTGGGGATGCCAATGCCTGAGTCTTTCACGCGGAACTCAATCAATGCGCCCGGTTGTGGCTTGCCGTCGATCTCGCGCTTGGCATCAAAATCTTCTTTCAAATGAGCGGTGACGACAATTTGGCCCTTCTCGGTAAATTTGATCGCATTGCCTAAAAAGTTCAGCAAAATTTGGCGCAGGCGCGTGATGTCGCCTCTGACCCAAACCGGCACATCATCGGCCACGTCCACCAGCAATTCCAAGCCCTTCTCGCGGGCGCGCGAAGCGCCAATATCGCAAGCCTCTTCAATCGCGCTTTGCACTGAAAGCGGCTCACTCTCTAAATCAAGTTTGCCCGATTCGATTTTTGAAAAATCCAAAATATCGTTGATC
>JAYSRZ010000601.1:0-21659 GCA_043720775.1 Variovorax sp.
CCGAGTAACCCGTTCCATTGCGTGGCATTGATTTCCAGAGGCGAGCTGTGGATGCGGGTGACATAATCGTCAGAGACAAGCCGGCTTTTCTGCATTGAATTGATTTTTCTCGTGACTGCTATGACTCTGAATATTTGCGTTGCCCAATTAAACCTCACGGTGGGAGACCTTGCTGGCAATGCCAGCAAAATCATCGCCTCTAGCAGACAAGCGTATGCCAAAGGCGCGCGGCTCGTCGTCACGCCTGAGCTCTCTATTTGCGGCTATCCGCCAGAGGATTTGCTGCTGCGGCCAGCATTCATGGCGGGCTGCGAAGAGGCTGTCGCTCGCGTGGCAGCTGAGTTGGCTGATTTGAAGGGTCTGCATGTGATCGTCGGCCATCCGACGGGCTCAAGCGTGCGCGGCAAAAGCGTGAGCGTGCAAAAGCGGCACAACGCAGCGAGCGTGCTCTCTGAAGGCCGACGCATCGAGACGTATGCCAAGCGAGAGCTGCCGAATTACCAAGTGTTTGATGAGCGCAGATATTTCACGCCGGGGCAGGGGAGTTGTGTGTTTCAGGCAGGTGGCACCTCGATTGGATTGCTGATTTGTGAAGACGCTTGGTTTGACGAACCAGCCGCTTTGGCACGAGATGCAGGCGCTGAGATCTTGGTGGTGATCAATGCTTCGCCGTGGCATGTGGGCAAGGGCGCGGAGCGCGAAACGCAGATGCGCGAGCGTTGCTTGGCCACGGGCTTGCCGCTGGTGTATGCGCATTGCGTGGGCGGGCAAGATGAGATTGTGTTTGAAGGGCGCTCGTTTGCTTTGAATGCGGATGGAGCGTTGGCGGGCAGGGCGGCTTCGTTTGTGGAGGCTGCATTTCATGTAGAGATTTTTAAGGAAAAAGCGGCCTTAGCGCCCGCTGACACTGCGCAAGGTGCTATCAAATTAGTAGCGCTCATCGATGAAGATCGCAGCGCAGAAGCCGATCTGTGGGACGCACTCGTGCTCGGCACGCGAGATTACATTCGCAAAAACGGCTTCCCCGGCGCATTGCTCGGCTTGTCGGGCGGCATTGATTCCGCTTTGGTTTTGGCCATTGCTGTTGACGCGCTCGGCAAAGAAAATGTGCGCACGGTGATGATGCCTTCGCCCTACACAGCAGACATCTCATGGATCGACGCGAGAGAAATGGCCAAGCGGCTGCAAGTGCGCTATGACGAAATCTCCATCCTCCCCATGTTTGAAGCCTTCAAAGCCACGCTGGCCGATGAATTCAAAGGCCGCGCGGAAGACACCACTGAAGAAAATATCCAAGCCCGCATCAGAGGCACGCTGCTGATGGCGCTCTCCAACAAATTCGGCGCCATCGTGCTCACCACGGGCAATAAAAGCGAAATGGCCACCGGCTACTGCACGCTCTATGGCGACATGGCCGGCGGCTTTGCGGTGATCAAAGATTTAGCGAAGACGACTGTTTTCAAACTCTGCCAATGGCGCAACGAGCATGACCCGTATGGCACAGGCAAAAGCCCCATCCCCGAGCGCATCATCACCCGCCCCCCCAGCGCCGAGCTGCGCGCTGATCAAACCGATCAAGACAGCCTGCCGCCCTATGACGTGCTCGACGCCATCCTAGAGCGCTACATGGAAAACGACCAAAGCATCGAAGACATCATCGCTGCAGGCTTCCCCCGCGAGCATGTCGAGCGCGTCACCCGCCTGATCAAAATCAACGAATACAAACGCCGCCAAGCCCCCCCAGGTATCCGCGTCACGCATCGCAGCTTTGGCAAGGATTGGCGGTATCCGATTACCTCTAAGTTTCGGGCGTGAGTACGATTGCGCCGAAATAAAAGTTTAACAACCCTTTGCTTACGTTCTCTGTTTGGCTCAAACGCCCGCCAGAACACCCGGGGCGGATGGCTCCATGTCCTCCGGCGGCATCAGAGTTTGATGTGCCTTCGATGAACTGATCGCGCCGCCTCCCCCTTTACTTACGCCATCCGCCCCGGGTGCTCTGGCAGGCTCGGCACGAGCCGCGCATTGTGGTGCGCCACCAGTACCCATGCCCGTGTGATACGGTGCAAGCGTCTGGCGTAAGTAAAGGGGGAGGCGGGCAAGGGGAGTAATCGGAGAAGGCAACGCCAATCCCCGCCGGAGGACATGGAGCCAGATGCGAAGCCGCATCACACGGGCTGCCACCCCAAGCCGCAGATAGGGAGCAGCAGTTCAAGCCTTTATTGCTGCATCAATAAGCCGCAGTTGCGCGCTGCCTAACAGCCTCATACAAACACACCGCACTCGCCACAGACACATTCAAGCTCTCCACCGCACCCAACATCGGAATGCGCACGAGCTCATCGCAAGTCTTCTTCGTCAGCGCTCGCATACCCGGACCTTCTGCGCCGAGCACGAGCGCCACCGGGCCTTTCAGATCAACCTCGTGAATCGTCCTCGAAGCATCCTCGCTCGTGCCTATCACCCAAATATTGCGCTCTTTCAGCTCGCCCAATGTGCGAGCCAAATTCGTCACCATCAAATACGGCACCGTCTCAGCCGCGCCGCTGGCCACTTTTGCTACTGTCGCGTTAATGCCCACTGCGTGATCTTTCGGCGCAATCACTGCATGCGCACCCGCGCCATCAGCCACGCGCAGGCAAGCGCCTAAATTGTGTGGATCGGTCACGCCATCGAGCACCAAGATCAAAGCGGGTTGAGCCTGATTAGACTCTTCCAATTGATCCAACACGTCATCAACAGAGCGCGCCTGAATCAGCGGATTAACCACCGCCACCACACCTTGGTGCATCATGCCGCCGCACATGCGCGTGAGCCGCGCGCCATCGGATTCGATCAGTTTCAAGCCAGGCGTAGCTGCTGCGGTTTCTTTCGCGCGATCTTGAAATTGTTTCATCCGTGCATCGCGGCGAGTGATGTCGATATGCAGCTCAAGAATAGAAGGCGCAGCCGTTTTCAGGCGCACGCCCACCGCGTGAAAGCCGTAGAGAAGTTTGTTCGATGTGGTCATGACCTGATTATCTCTTGCGCATTTTTGCGAGAAATTCAAAGCGTCAAAAAACTGTTGCGGGTATAATCCACGTAACAGCAACGCAAGCGCGACAGCAAAACCTCCGTAGGCCCCGTGCCTTACACGCAAGGATTGCACACCAAATGTTCGCCCAAAACCCTTGTGCTGCTTCTCCCTAAAATGCTCTGCCTCGGCTCTAATTCGCCTCGGCCTGCGTATGTGTCTTTGAATCTCTTTACAAAATAGGTGTTTGCATGCCCACTAAAGCCCCCGTTAAATCAGTTGCCAAACCAGCCGCTAAGCCAGCAGTCAAAGCTGCCCCCGTCGTAGCAAAAGCCGCCGCCAAAGCCGCTCCAGCCAAACCAGCAGCCAAAGCCGCCCTTGAAAAACCAAAAGGTGCCAAGCGTGGCCCCAAGCCAAAGGGCAGCATCAACACTGAAAGCGATCAAGAAATCGAGGCAATTATTGACGAACCGCATGAGCCAGTGCCTGTTGTATTGGATGAAAACGGCGAAAAGGTCAAGCCGCTGCGCATGAAAATCTCCAAGGCGAAAGAACGCGCCTTGATGAAAGAATTCGGTTTGGATGAAACGGTGCTCTCTGAAGAAGATTTGGCCAAGCGCCGCACGCGCCTCAAGGCCCTGATCAAGCTTGGTAAAACGCGTGGCTACTTAACGCATGGCGAGATCAACGATCACTTGCCCGATAAGCTCGTGGATGCCGAGACGCTAGAAGTGGTTTATTCGCTGCTCAACGACATGGGCATTGCCGTCTATGAGCAAACGCCTGATGCCGAGACGCTCCTGCTCAACAACAATGCGCCCACCGCTGCCAGCGAAGAAGAGGCTGAAGAAGAAGCAGAAGCCGCGCTCGCCACAGTGGATTCAGAATTCGGCCGCACGACCGATCCCGTGCGCATGTACATGCGCGAGATGGGTACGGTAGAGCTGCTGACGCGCGAAGGCGAGATTGAGATTGCTAAGCGCATTGAAGGCGGCCTGAATGCGATGATGGAAGCCATCTCGCACAGCCCCGCCACGATCCAAGAAATCTTCAACATGATGAGCGAAGTGCAGGAAAAGAAAGTCCTCATTTCCGCAGTTGTTGATGGTTTTGCCAATCCGAATGCGGCCGATGACTTCGTGGCCGAAGAAGATTTTGATGAGTACGACGACAGCGAAGGCGATGAAGAAGCCAAGGCCAACAAAGCCATGACCAAGCGCTTGGAAGAGCTGCAAGTCGAGGCCTACGCCCGCTTTGATGTGATTCGCGGCCACTTCGAAAAACTGCATAAAAATTACGACAAAGAAGGCTACGGTACGCCAGCATATTTCAAAGCGCAAAAAGCTGTGACGGATGAGCTGATGCTGATCCGCTTCACCGCGAAAACCATTGAGCGCTTGTGCGAGATGGTGCGCGGGCAAGTCGCTGATGTGCGCAAGGTCGAGCGCGAGCTGCGCAAAATCATTGTGGAGAAATGCGGTTACCCGCAAGACAAATTCGTGGAAGAATTTTCTGGCCGCGACAAAATGGGCAAGAAAGTCACCAGCCATTTGCTCGATTTGAAATGGATCGAATCCCATGCGAAAGCCGGCAAGAGCTGGTCAGCTGCGATGGGCCGCTATGTTCCGCCAGTGCAAGAGCTGCAAACCAAGCTGCTCAATTTGCAAGCGCGCGTGGTCGTGCCACTCGATGATTTGAAAGATATCAACAAGAGCATGAACGATGGCGAGCGCAACTCTCGCTATGCTAAGAAAGAAATGATTGAGGCCAACTTACGCCTCGTCATCTCGATTGCGAAGAAATACACCAATCGCGGTTTGCAATTCTTAGATTTGATCCAAGAGGGCAACATCGGTTTGATGAAAGCGGTAGATAAATTCGAATACCGTCGTGGCTATAAATTCTCCACCTATGCCACATGGTGGATTCGCCAAGCCATCACGCGAAGCATCGCCGATCAAGCGCGCACGATCCGCATCCCGGTTCACATGATCGAGACGATCAATAAGATGAACCGCATCTCGCGCCAGCATTTGCAAGAATTCGGCTTCGAGCCCGATGCCGCGCTGCTCGCCGAGAAGATGGAGATCCCGGAAGACAAAATCCGCAAGATCATGAAGATCGCCAAAGAGCCGATCTCAATGGAGACGCCAATTGGCGATGATGACGACAGCCACTTAGGCGATTTCATCGAAGACAGCGCCAACACCGCTCCTCTTGAAGCCGCGATGCAAGCGGGCCTACGCGATGTGGTCAAAGACATCCTTGATAGCCTCACGCCGCGCGAAGCCAAAGTGCTGCGCATGCGCTTCGGCATCGAGATGAGCACCGATCACACACTGGAAGAAGTCGGCAAACAATTCGACGTAACACGCGAGCGCATTCGCCAGATTGAAGCCAAGGCGTTGCGCAAGCTCAAACATCCTTCGCGCTCGGATAAGTTGCGGAGTTTTGTGGATAACGCGTAAAAGCAATCAGCCTCTGCTGCTCGCCTTCTCCGTTCGGGCTGAGCTTGTCGAAGCCTTTCTACTAAACCGCCTCAGTTCGCTCTGAGGCGGTTTTTTTGACTATTTACTATCAAAATGACCAATAGCCGTCGTCCTGATTGCGCAAGATGCTACCAAAAAGATAGCAATATCCGTGTATAAACAACAATACGATTACGCATTTGTTAACCAACGAGCGTAGACAAACTTGCCTGCTGCAGCGGCTACAGCGCTGACGCATGTGCCCCAAGCAATATCTAGCACAGCGAGGCCAAGCGGGTAATCTTTCAATGTGGCGAGGTTGGTCAAATCATAAGTGGCGTAGGTGAAAAAACCAAAGGCTGCGCCCCAGAGCGCGGCTTTGTACACGCCCGGCGTGGCAGCTTGTGACATGACTGCGAAAAGCATCAAACCGACTGGGAACATGGCGTAGAACAGTGCCGCAGCAACTAGATTGGGCGATGGCGCCATCAAATGACCCATACCGGCTTGATACCAAGGCTTGGCGATCACGCCCAACCAAATCATGTCGATCACAAGCATCACTGCAAATATGGCTGCATAACTGGCGAACCAACCCATCAAACTTATTTTCATAACCAATACTCCCGCTATCGTACAAAACTTGCTTTGATCCGTAAGCCTAACGCACTGGCGCAAGCGTTGCGCCAGTGCGAGCTAAGTTCAATGACCTTAATCCTCAAGGCAAATGGATTGTCTCGTTGTCGCCCATGCCAATTGGCTTGCCAGAGATCGCAGATGCAGCCATGGCAAACAATCTTACCGTGCGACTGTGCGGCGCATCCCAGTATTCTGCTTTAGTAGGCGTAAATTTGAAAAGTACGACATTCGGTGAATCAGGGCCATCAGGAAACCAAGGTTTCGCAAATGCGCTCCAAAGGCGGTGAACATCTTGACGATTTGTGCTGATCTGCGCATGCCCAGCCACCGAAACATATGTGCCGCCGCTAGGGCGCACAAAGCTCAAATTAACGTGATCAAGATGCTTGGTCTTCTCAGAGAGGTTTTCGGTGAGAAACCAAATCACGCCAGTCTCATCCATCTCTTGCGGTGCCATGGGGCGACTCTCTAGGTGGCCTGCGTGGCCGATTGTTGTAAGCATACATATGTCGATCTCTTCAAGTAGCTCTGCAAGTTTGATCAAGTGCGTGCTCGTTTGCGGAATAATTTTCATGATGATCTTTCTGGATGATTAGAATTTGAAATTCCAAAAAAAAGAGGCCCTCATCGGGCCTTTAAAAAGCGAACCGACTACAACAATGCTCGGTTCGCAATCCACTAAATACAATGATGATTGGGCTTACGCTTTGTGTTCAACAGGCTTGACTTCAACGGTGACCGTTGGTTTGTCGCTCTTGCCAAACCATGTGTCGGTTGCTTTATTGGTCCAATCAGTCACTTGCTTTTCGGCTTCTTCCTTCGCGACACCGTAGTGCTCCTGAATCTTGCCAGCGAGCTGATCGCGCTTACCTGCGATAACATCCATGTCGTCATCGGTGAGTTTGCCCCATTGCTCTTTGGCCTTGCCAGTCACTTGCTTCCAATTGCCTTGAATTTGATCCCAGTTCATGATGTTTCCCTTAACTAAAAAGATAAAAACGACTGACCTTTTGAGAAAGTCGTTTGCGTTGACGATTCAAACGTAAACTTGTTGTTTACGGGCGAACCGAAATTTCGTTTTTGACGCTTTTCACACCTTTGACGTTGGCTGCGATGCTGCCGGCGGTTGATTTCTCGGTGCTGTTTTTGGCAAAACCAGAGAGCATCACGGTGCCATTGAGCGTTTCAACACTGATGCTCGAAGCATCAACTGCTTTGTTTTCCACAAAGCGAGCTTTGATGGATGTGGTGATCGCTGAATCGTCGATGTAAGCGCCAACAGTTTCTTGGCCACGTGTCACTGCACAGCCTGTTGCAGTAAGTAATGCCGCGCTGATCATGATGCCAGCAAATAGATTTTGAATTTTCATAAACTTCCTTTTTTGGGTAATGAGTCGTCCCATCACCGATTGGTGGGGGATAAGTAATGATCAGCGATCAGCACAAATAGCACCATCGGCGAAAAGCGCCTTTTCCTGTCAGACAAGATGCCGTGAAGCGACTTGTTTCTTGACGGATCAGGCCATCAGCGCTGAAGCAAGCTTGAAAGTAACGCATTCTTTTTCACCAGCCGCCAAGGCCGTGCCAAGCAAATCACAGCACCGAGCACAAACGCGCCAGCCACAAGCTTCATAGGGCTGCGCTTCGCAATTGGAATGAGCAAAACATTGCTCGCCTCGAATGCGTTTTTTCCCAAAATCATCCATGGATTGTTTGCCAAGATGCCCTGCGCAGCCTGCAGGAAAAGCTGCGCAGAGGGCTGGCCTTTGAGCAGGTCGAATATGCTGTCAAAAGTGCCCTCTGATTTTTTTTTGGAGAAATGCTGAGTTGTCTGATTATTGTTGGCCTTGCCACCAGCTTGTAAAACCTGACGCAATGCGATGCGTGATCGCGTCATGCGCAGCATGGCCGGGCTCATCGCGCCTTGGGAGGCACGCTGATCATTTAACGAATCTTCCATCACTTAGCCACCGAAATCTCGCGCAGCAAAGCAAGATCACCTTTGATCTGAAGCCGAAAATCTGAGAAGACGCGATTTTGCAGATGCTTTTTTGCCACTTGTGCACAAGTCAATCCCGCAACCAAGGGCAAGATTGGCGTGGCCCACAGCAGCCATGGCGCATGAATTTGCTCAGGCGGCATCACAGCCCAAAGCATAAAGCCCACGCCCGCCAAAATACCTGCGCCGCAGATCAACACAATGGCGGCCAAGCCCAAAATAGCGCGGTAAGTCCATGCCCGAGAAGCGTGAGTCATCTCTTGCGCAAACAAGTCTGAATAGGCATCCACATGCTCCAAGAGCAAATGCGGCCTTTGAGTGATGAGATGTAAAACGCTCATAGATTCAACGCTTAGAAGTGTGAGTAGGCATTAACCACGGCGAGCGCCGCGAGCCACCAAGCTAAGCAATGCCATCAATGTTGCGCCAGTCGCTGCTGCAATTAAAACCGATTGCACTGGCTTTTCTTGGATGTACCCGACTGCTTGCTCACCCATGTTATGAGCCTTCTCGCGCACTTGAGCCGCGCCATCGCGTACGACATCGCGCACTTGGCTCGCGCTCTCACGAATAGCTTCTGCACCGCGATGCGATAAATCACCCGCTTTATCTAGCACTGATGATGCTTGATTAGCAACACTGTTGCCTGCGGTTTCAAGCTGGTTACCGAGTTGAGTTGTATTCATAAAAATCCTGAAGTAAAAATAAATGGAAGAAGAAAAGTGGAGCGTTGCGAAAGGCTTTAGCGTTTTTTAACTAAGCTGATTAAAAAACTAACCACAGTCAACACAATGAATACGAAGAAAATAATCTTCGCAATGTCCACCGCGCCTGCAGCGATGCCAGTAAATCCCAGCACACCCGCAATGATGGCTACAACAAAAAATACAACGCTGTAATAAAGCATAAGAACTCCTAACGAGGAAAAGCGAAGCCGCTTTGAATCCAAATAGAAGTATCTGAGGAAAGCGTGTACTAAGCCATCAGAGCCTCGCGCAATCAGCGGTCAGGCAAAAGCGCAATGCTTTGTAGGACAACAGGCCGGCAGGCGCTGCTAGAGGCGCGCTCTCACCAGCGTGCCCTTGCCAGGCGAAGAGATGATTTGCAGCAAGCCTTGTGCGGCTTCCACGCGGTATCGCATACCCAACAAGCCATAAGACGAAGTGATCTGTTTGCTCATATCAAAGCCTATGCCATCATCTCGTACAGAAGCAACAATGACGCCATCTTCTAGCCCCAACTGAAGCCACACATTGGCTGCTTTCGCATATTTCATGATATTGGTGCAAGCCTCTTGCATCAATCGATAGACCATGAGTTGAGAATCTGCGGGCAAATCAACTTCGGCAAAATCACTGTGAACCAACAGACCAGAGCTTTCTTTGAATTCATCAGCAAAAATCTCCAGTGTGGCAAGCAGCCCCAAATTATTCAATGCCGAAGGCCGCAGATCTTCGATAATTTTTCGCCCAAGGGCGATGCTGCCATTTAAATTTCCCACCAAGTGCTCCAGCAGCTCCAGCACTTGTGGCGAATTTTGATCCACGCGCGATTTGATGCGCGCGGTATCAAGCTTTGCTGAGGTGAGCAAAGCGCCAAGGTCATCATGCAAATTGCGCGCCAAGCGGCTGCGCTCTTCTTCGCGGTTGTGTTGGAGATAGCGAGCGAGATTGGTGAGTTCTTCGGTTCGCTTGTGCACTGTGATGCCGAGATGATCTCGCTCGTTTGCAAGCTCGCGGCGCAATTGAAGCTGCTCATATTTGAGCCGCAGATTCTGCCGAAGATAGATCAGGATGGCTATTAAGCACATCACGCTTAGCAGCGCGATGCTGGCTCGGCTGATGATTTGCGTCTGTTGTAATTTTTTTCGCGAAGCGATCAGAAGCGCAGTTTCTTTCTCAAGCAGCGTTGCTGTGATCTCGCGCATACGCTGCATGCTGCGCCTGCCGCTGCCTTCTAAGACTTGGGTCAGACTGGCTGCCGAGAGATTGTTCTTCTTCAAATCGACGGTTTGTGCCATTTCATTCAGCTTGGTGCTCGTCAGTGCTTCGAGTTCGGTGAGTAATGCCAATGACTCTTCTTGCGTTGCATAACGCTGCTTCAACTTCAAAAAGCTTTGCGTGACAGGCGTGATCGCCTGCTCGTAAGGTTGCAAGAAATCCATTCGACCTGTGAGCAAAAAACCCCTTTGACCCGTCTCCGCATTCAGCATGCGTATATTCAAATCATTCAAAATGATTTGGGTTTGCGCTGTGGCAATGGATTCTCGCGTGTACCGTGTGGTGTAGCGATAAGTCAACTCATTGGCTGCCAGCATGGCGACTGCTGCTATGCAAGACAACGGCACGACTAACTTGTTGCCCATGATCAAAGTAATGAGGCGCATGAGTTCTTGATTTGAAAAAGTGTGGGATCATCAGAAACATAATCAACGAAGGAGCTCTTATGATTCGAATTGCCATTGTTGATGATCATCCTGTGGTGCGCGCTGGGCTCAAGCAATTTTTGAGTGATCAGACAGATATGTCGGTGGTGGGTGAGGCGGGCAATGGGCGAGAGGCGCTGGATCTGGTGCGCGCGGGTGGGATTGATGTGGTGCTGATGGATGTTTCGATGCCGGATCAAAGCGGTGTGGATGCTTTGATCGCCATCAAGGCCAGAGCACCCGAGCTGCCTGTTTTGATGCTCAGCATCTTCCCGGAGACGCACTTTGCTACCACGCTGTTGCGTCAAGGTGCCAGCGGCTATCTGAACAAAGAATGCGATCCGCAAGACATCGTGACCGCTGTGCGCACAGTGGCCAGCGGCCGCAAATACATCACGCCGGGCGTGGCGCAATTGATGGCTGAGGGCTTGACTGCGGGAGCGGTGGTTGCAGTGCATGAGACGTTGTCTGATCGGGAGCTGCAGGTTTTTTTAAAGCTGGCGCAGGGCCAAACCGTGGGCGAACTCGCGATTTCTATGTCGCTCAGCGTCAAAACTGTGAGCACCTATCGCACCCGCGTCATGGAAAAAATGAATCTCTCCTCCAACAGTGATCTGACTTACTACGCTTTGAAAAATGGCTTGATGCAGTAGAGCGGGGTTCATAGGCTGGCGTGCTCACTCGCTGCACCGCTCGTATCTTCTCCGGGCTCGCCGCTGGCGAGGGCATTGCAGTAATTCAGCAATGCCTCAATTTCGTTGGATTTGTCAAACACGCGATCTGCCCCAAAATTAAGGCATTTGAGCCGCATGCTCGCTGTGGCGTAATTCGTGAGCACAACGGCTTTGCGGGGTTGCGGTAATTGAGCTATGGCTCTAATTACGCCTAGGCCCGTGCCGCTTCGCAGCTGGATATCCACAATCGCTAAATCGAAATGGTGAGATGCATCTTGCACCCAATCGATGGCTCGCGTTTCGTCTTCCGCAGTCTCGACCACTTGCACCGGTGCAAGCTCCTCTAGCGTGGCAATCAAACTTGCGCGAATAACGGCACTGTCTTCAACCAAAAAAATCTTCAGGGGATTCACAGCCAATGGCTTTCGTCGCACTTGTCTCGCGGGCTGTGAACTGAATCAAGGGCTCGATGCATGCGCACACAAAGCTTGGGAAAGTCATCTCGATTCAGGATGAATTTTGATTATGCACGGCGTTCAATGTGCTGCATAGCCTAAAGATGTGAAGACAGGCCAATGTCCTACAGGCATTGCTCAGTTTGTCTGATGGTTTGCAAACGGCGCTTCTTCAACAATCATGTATGCCTCGAATTGATGCAAGCCGTAAAGATTAAAACCTAAGGAACTATGAAACATACTCAAAAAATCACTGCCATCGTGATGGCGATTGCCTGCATTGCTGGCGCATCCCAAGTGGCTGCTCAAAATACAAACAATAGTACAAGAGCAATCGACTCTAATAACTCCAGCTACAACCCATCTGGCTACATCTTGCCAAGTGTTATCCGCATGAATCCAGATAACCGACTTGGCAATCTGCAAAGCGGCAATGGAGGCGGCTTGCGCTTGGGTAGCGTTTTGTCTCCTAGCTGGGATGTGCAGCTTGGGCTTCAGTATGGCTATGTCAATGATTCTGGCAATCGCCTTGAACAAGCCACACTGGGCTTAGACGGCCTGTACATGTTTTCGCGCTCCAACTTTCGGCCTTTGATTCTCATTGGCGCGGGTGCGCAGCGTGATCGCCTCAGAACGCCGACTGGCAGCGCCAGCAGCACGTCACCCTTCATTGGCGCGGGCGTTGGCTTTCAATATTCATTCAGCGATCAATGGGGCATGCAGATGGATGTGGGCCGCAATCTTGCATTTTTGCGCGGCAACAGTTTTGGCACGAAGCGCTCAAATACCGATATTGTCTCCGTGGGTTTGATGTACTCGTTTGACAAAGCGCCTGCTGTCGTGCCGCGCTTAGCGCAAACGCCGATCTATGTTGAGCCAGCCGCTCCAGCCGCGCCAGTTGTCGTAGCTCCAACGCCTGCGCCACCGCCGCCGCCTGTTGTCGTGGTTGCTCCGCCACCACCAGCGCCAGCTGCGATACCACCAAAATTTGAACGCATCACGCTCTCGGCCAGCAAACTTTTCAATTTTGACAGTGCCGAGCTGCGCGCGCCTATGCCCAAGCTGGATGAAGCAGCAGAAACGCTGGTGAAGTTTCCAGATGCCGGCACAATCATGATCAGCGGCTACACCGATCGCCTAGGATCTGACGCTTACAACCAAACGCTATCGCAGAAGCGAGCAGATGCGGTTAAAGGCTATTTGGTCAATCGTGGCGTGATGGCCAATCGCTTGACGGCAGTTGGCAAAGGCGAATCCAATCCGATTGCAACCTGCACAGAAAAGAATGTGGCAAAGCTCCGGGCATGCTTGGAGCCAAATCGTCGCGTTGAGATTGATCAAGTCACACTTGAGCGTCGGGTGAATTGATGAGCTCGGAAAAAGTCAAACAAAGCATCAAGCCAGATATGGCTGCGACAAAAGCGCACAATGATTCGCATGATCGGCTCGTGCTCAACACGGGCGCACTCAACGCCGCCAAGCGAAGCTTAGATCAAGGTGCGATCACCCCGAGCTACGGGCCATGGCGAGACGACATTGTTGCTTTGCTCAATGACAGCTTGGCCACTGAGCTAGTGTGTGTGTTGCGCTACAAAAGGCATCACTTCACGGCATCTGGCATGCATTCCGCAAAAATCGCTGAAGAATTCTTGGTGCATGCCAATGAAGAAATGGCGCACGCTGATCGAATTGCGCAGCGCATTGTGCAGCTCGGTGGCGAACCAGATTTCTCGCCAGATTCGCTCACCAAGCGCAGCCATGCGGATTACAACGAAGCGTTGGATCTCAAGGCCATGATCAAAGCTAATTTGATCGCTGAGCGCGTTGCCATTGAGGCTTACACGCAAATGATTGCTTTGATTGGCGATAAAGACCCAACCACCAAACGCTTGGTTGAAGATATTTTGAGCGATGAGCAGGAGCATGCCGATGAACTCAAAGATTGGCTGAGTGTTGAATAAGCTCACAAAAATGGGACGAATCTTTCTATGAGAACGCGCAACATTGTGATCAGCGTTTTTATGGTCTTTGCCACGGTGTTTTCGTTCAGCTATTTGGTTGCTGGCAAGCCAATGGCGGTGGCAGATGAGAAACGTTATTCAGGAGACGCATTGATCACGCAATCGATTGAGGCAAAATTTTTTGCTATCAAAGAAACTGGCGGGACTAGCATCAACGTGAAGACGGTCAACGGCGAGGTATTGCTCTCTGGCTTTGCCAAAACCGATGAGGAAAAGTCAGCCGCAGAAGGCATTGCGCACAAGGTTAGGGGCGTAAAGCTCGTGAAAAATGAAGTGATCGTGCGGCCTTGATTCGGATGTTGGATGCAGCCATACGGGTTGTGTCTTTTTTGATGTAACTCCGATACATCGCGTCAGAGAAGTTAACAGGTGAATTTATGAATGCATTGAACCGCACAACACGTGCTTTTAGTCTCGCTGCCATCGTTATCGCACTCAGCGCATGCGCTGGCATGACAGCGCAGGAAAAAGGTACAGCGGTAGGCGCTGGCGTAGGCGCCATTGGCGGCGCAGTGCTAGGAGGTGGCACGCTTGGCACGATTGGCGGCGCAGCCGTGGGTGGCGTGATTGGCCATGAAGTTAGCAAGCCGAAGAAATAGCATCTGCACAAAAGACCGAAGCTGTGAGCAATCACGCTCACAACTCAGCACAACCAACGATTGGAACTCACTATGAAATTCTTGCCATTCTTCAAAACGACCGCCGTGTCTGATTCCAACACCAACAAACTTCTTGCTGGTGCTATTGGCGCAACATTGGTGGCACTGAGCATCGGTTGCAGCCCCAAGCCGAGCGAAAGCACATCTGCTTCCGCGCCCCCGCCTGCGCAATTTCCTCCAGCCGCGACATCAACGATGGGCAATGAGCTAGATGACAGCGTGATCACCACAGGCGTGAAAGCGGCCTTGATGGCAGAGGCTACGATCAATAGTATTGATTTCAAAGTAGAGACCAATAAAGGCATCGTGCAACTCAGCGGTTTCATCACCGATTCAGCGCAGGTTGACCGCGCCGTAGCTGTCGCTAAAACCGTATCGGGCGTGAAAGAAGTGCAAAACCGAATGGTGCTCAAAATGGGAGACACCACGATGGGCAGCAATGTCGATGACACCGTAATCACTGGTCGAGTCAAAGCAGCGTTGCTTGCAGACAAGACTGCCAAGAGCCTAGACATCAGCGTCGAAACGCGCAAAGGTGAGGTCATGCTCAGCGGCTTTGTTGCCAACAAAGCCCAGATCGGCTTGGCAGAAAAGCTGGCTTCTACCCAAGAAGGCGTGAAGACGGTGCGCAATGAGCTTAGCGTAAAAAAATAAGTGTTGGTGTGCTAGCGCTTAGCGAAAGGCAATCGATGTTGAAAGGTCATGGCAGCCACTTGGCGCGTTGATGCGCAGCTTGGAGCGTTGCTGCGCACTCTCAGCTTCAATTGCAAGCGTTTTAGGCAAATCGCCGGCATATCTATTGCGTAGTGTGCTATTTATTCGATAGTATTTACTTTATCTTCTGATATTTGAGAATGTATCTTGCTATGAAAACCCATTCGCTAAAAAAATCGCTGATTCTGATAGCAGCTGTGTGCTCGCTCGTGTTGGTTGGCTGCGTCAATACGCCTGAAGTCAGAGTCGCTGCGGATCCCTACGTCAGTTTTGCGAATTACCAGACTTTTGCCTTTGTGAGCCCTTTAGGCACAGACCGCAATGGCTACCAAACACTGGTGACTCAACAAATCAAAGCTGCAGTCCAAGGGCAGCTCGAATCACGCGGTATGCGCTTGGTCACTGCATCGCCTGAGTTGCTCGTGAACTTCAATGCTTCCATCACTGATAAAACACATGTCTCCACCATGCCTATTTTGGTACAGCCTGGCTTTGGTGGAGGATTTTATGGCGGCAGCTATTACGGCTATCGTGGCGGACTGTACTCACCATGGCCTTTGTATGTTGATCAAACCGTTGTCTCTAGCTACAAAGAAGGCATGCTAAATATCGACATCATTGATGCGGCGCGCAAACAATTGGTGTGGGAAGGTCGCGTGATTGATGATGATGTGACCCGCAAAGAACGCGCAAATTTGCAAAATTCCATCAATGCAGCGGTGGCTGCTGCTTTTGCGATGTATCCGGTGCCGCCTAAAACTAAATGATTCGCAAGGCAATTCACCTTGAAGAAATTTCTATTTGCTAGCAGGAGGAATGGGCGATTTGTTTGCAATCGTTGAGGCCGTGGAGGCAGACACTGAGCCGTCTTGTGAAATGAGCTCTTCATCGAGCGCCGCCAAGACGCGCTCTGGGCTCATGGCCGTTTGCATGATTACTGCATCGGAATCGTGGCGATCTTTCACATTGGGCAAGTCGCGGCGCAGCTCTTCAAGCAAATGAATCACCTTGGCCGTTTTCTGCTCGATCAGCAATGATATGTTCAGATCAAGGTGATCGCGTTGCTCGCTGACTTTTTCGATGCGAGTTTGCTTGATCAGCACGGCCACTGTGGTGAGCAAGGCAGCTACAGCGACGATGCCTTGAAGCCAATGGAAGGGTGCTTCGTCAAATGGTTTTTGATTCAAAGCATGTAAGCCGTAATTTGCACCGACCCAGAGCAAAACGAGTAGAACACTGAAAATCAGAAATGCAGGCCGCCCTACAAAGTTGCTGAGCGTCTCGGCGTAGCGCTGCGATGCGCTGCGCCTTGTTTCCTCGCGGCTGTAGAAATCATGAACGGCGGCAATGCTTTGCTCGATTTGCTGATCTTCAGTTGTGTCACGATGAATGCTGCTTAGGTGCGCGTCTTGCATAAGAGTGTGATCCGTCATTTTGGCCTTGGCTTCTTTAATTGTTGATCAGGTTGTGGCAATTGCCCTGCACGTAGCAGCCGCACGGCTTGCGCCACAGAGCGCGCTACATTGCGCACCTCTTCTTGCACAGCCAGATCTGCATCCAGCGCATCGTGGCTGCTGCTGTAATTGTCGTAATAACCAATGTATCGATCTAGCTTTGCGGCCGCACCTGCATCGATCAACCCAATCCAGTCGAGCCAATCGGTGAGGTTGCGGCGATGCACTTCTGTGCCTGCCACATCGCCATGCACGACCACGCCATAGGCGCGGCCTGCTAAATGCTTGGGGTAGCTCCAGCCTTTTTCCTCTAAAGCCTTGGCCTCGGCAGCGCTTTTGCCATGCGTGGCTGTCGGGTCAGGGTTGCCGCCATCAGCGCAGACCAAGCGATCAATCATGAGCTTGAGCGGGCTCGGGCTTTGATACCAATACACGGGCGTCACGATAATCACCGCATGCGCTGCGGCCCAGCGCTCATAAATCTCAGCCATCCAATCGTTGGTTTGGTTCATGGCGTGATTCGGGTAGCAGCTACAGGGCCAATGGCACAGAGGCATGGCAGTTGATGCGCAGCCTTTGCAAGAGTGGATGTATCGGCCGTATTCAGAGGTGAGCAAACTCAGATCCAAAACGTCGGCTTGCATATCTGCTTCTTCAATGATCTCGCGCGCCATGCCCATCAGCCGAAAGCTTTTTGAGGTCTCTCCAGCGCAACTGCCATCGTTGCGCGCAGAGCCGCAGATGAGCAACACGCGCGACGGCGATGTTGCGGTCTTTTGCTGTTGCTCTGCAGCTTCTATTTTTCTCTTAGTAGCCAGCCATTCCGTGGAAAGCTCGTAGCTGGCATCAGCGTAGCCCGCGCCTGCCGCTTGCGTAGCCAAGGCTTTGCGGTTGTTGGTATAGCCATCCCATGCGATTTCTTCGAGCTTGGCAATGGCCGCGTATTCAGCGCGGAATGCTGGGTCGGCATACGAGGCGCGAAAGCGAATGCCAAACTGTTCGCGCTCCATGGCGGCGGGAATCTGCCCGGTGTGGATTTTGATGGTTTTCATCCGCCTGATGTCCGATTCTTGCCAACCGGGCTGGACACGGGAACAGGAACGAGTTTGGCGCGTAGCGTTGCATCTAAGCCCGGGGTGGCTCGCATATCGGTATCCACCTGACCCGCATCAATATCTCTCTTGGCCTGCGCAACGATCGGATCGGGCTTGGGATCGGTAATGGGCTCAGGCATCGGCCTTGGGACGGGTTGAGGCAGCGGGTAGGGCGACGGCTCGCCTATGGGCTCGGGCTCACTATGAGTGAGCGATGGTGTGTTCTTTACGGGGAGGCTGAATGTGGTCATGACGTTTTCCATCTGAGGTGCAAATTGCACCTTCTTGCGTGGGAGGACTGTGCTTGCTGCGCCTCAAAAAGTCTGTGCGTTAGCGCACATGGGTGTCATGCGTTGCGCCGCAACATGTTTAATGAGAAAACAGCATATCGCCGGCATAGATATTGCGTGACCTGCTATCAAATTAATAGTCATGAGTTACCCCAACATCTTGCCCGGATTGATCCAATCGTCAAACTGCGCTGCGCTCACAATACCTGAAGCAAGCGCGGCCTCGCGCAGCGTGATGCCACCGTCATTCGCTGCAATCGCAATGCGCGCTGCTGCGTCATAGCCCATATGCGGCACCAAGGCGGTGACCAGCATCAGCGAGCGCTCCACATGCGTTTGAATCTGCGCGGCGTTCACCGCAATGCCCGCAACGCAATGGATGTTGAAGCTCAGAATCGCATCAGTCAAAAGTGTGATGCTATCGAGCACGTTGAGCGCAATCAGCGGCTTGTAAACATTGAGCTCTAGCTGGCCTTGGCTTGCGGAAAAGCTGATCGCCACATCGTGGCCCATCACCTGTGCGCAAACCATGCACAGCGCTTCAATCTGCGTGGGATTGACTTTGCCCGGCATGATAGAGCTGCCCGGCTCGTTCGCTGGCAAATTCAGCTCGCCCAGCCCGGCGCGCGGCCCGCTTGCGAGCAGACGAATATCGCAGGCGATTTTAAAAAGTGCCACGGCCAGCGTCTTTAACGCGCCGTGCAGCGCAACTAGCGCCTCGTGGCCCGCCATTGCGGCAAATAGATTCTCAGCGCGAATCAATGGCAGGCCTAGTTTTTTGGCCAACAGGGCAGCCACGCGTGTGCCGAATTCAGGATGCGTGCGATAGCCATTGCCCACTGCTGTGCCACCGATCGCCAGTGAGCAAACAGCTTCTTTCGCATGCGCAATGGTGCTCTCGCAAAGCGCCATTTGCGCGGCATAGCCACCGAATTCTTGGCCCAAAGTGATCGGGGTGGCATCTTGCAAATGCGTGCGCCCGATTTTGATCACGTCCTTAAACGCGACAGATTTTTTTGCCAAGCTCTCGCGCAAAAGCGTGAGCGCGGGAAGCAATTTGCGTGTGATCTGCTGCAACGCGGCGATATGCATTGCGGTGGGAAACACATCGTTGGATGATTGCCCGAGATTGACTTCATCATTGGGATGAATGCGCTCTGCAATCGCCGCACTGCGAATGAGCTTGCCCGCCAAAGACTTTGAGGCCAGTGTGGCAATCACCTCATTGACATTCATATTACTCTGTGTGCCAGAGCCGGTTTGCCAAACTGACAATGGGAATTCAGCATCAAAGTCACCTTGCGCCACCGCCTGCGCGGCGCAGCCAATGGCGCGTGCTCTCTCCGCGTTGAGCAAACCTAAATCGCCATTGACCTGCGCCGCAGCCCATTTCACCCAAGCCATGGCATGAATGATCTCCAGCGGCATGCGCTGCTGGCCAATCGCAAAGAAATGTAGGCTGCGTGCGGTTTGTGCGCCCCACAGTGCGTCTTGGGGCACTTCAATAGCCCCAAGGCTATCTGTCTCGCTACGTGTCGTCACGGCGCAGCGTTGGATTCAGCGGATTCCACGGGAGCACGCAGAGCGCTGCCGAGTTGATCGGCGAGCCCCGACCATTCTGAATCTTGAACCAGAGATTCTTTGAGAAATGCGGCTTGCGATGTTGTCCAAAATGGAAGATCCGGCAATCGAAAGTCTTTTTCCTTAGTGGTGTGCTCGATTAAAAAGTCAGCGATGCTTTGATCGTCTGACGGCAAGCCAAGCTGCTCAAAAAGTTTGCTGAATTCGTGTTGTGTCGTGCCCATCAAATGCTCCGTTTTTGTTTATCGAATCAGCAGCACAGGCACTTTGCAACGCGCCAACACGCCTGTCACCACCGAGCCGAGCACGAGATTGGCAAGCGCAGTATCGCCATGCGTGCCCATCACAAGGAGATCAGGTTGCTGCTCATTGGCATACTTAGCAATCACATCCGGTGGGTAGCCCGCTGTATGCCGCAGCTTGAGCTTCCAGCCGTGTTCATCAGCAAATGTTTGAACGGGCGCGAGCACTTCGTTTGCGAGCTCTCTGTAATGAGCCTCAACAGATTGCACATCTGCAAATTGCTTTGCGTAAGAAGATACCGAGACGACTGCGGTAAACGCCGTAATCTCAGGCTCCGCGCCCAGCAATTTCGGATGTGCGGCTAGATACTCCAGCATGCGGCGTGTGTAAATGCTGCCATCCGCAGCGAGAAGTATTTGCATCAGATTTTCCTTGAAGGGTCAGCCTCGCAGTAAAGCGCGTTGCTCATGCGCAGTCTGTGCGTTCGCATACATAGGCGATGAGACCATCGCCGCGTGGCGCAATCCGTCTGCCAAAGAGTTTTATTGAGAAAAATCACTCAAATCAGCATCTAGCCGGCATAGAACCTGCGTGGAGTGCTACTGTATTAATAGTAGCCTACTGATTGCAAGAAACCTGCGTAGATTGCTGTAACAACAGAGTTACTTCAACAACTCCGCATAAGCTTTCTGATCAGCCGCATAGCAGCCGCAGGCCGCATGCTCCAGCCCTTTGCGATTGATCACCGTGAGCTTGCCTCTGCTGTAGCTGATCAAGCCGTCTCGCTGCAACGCTCCCGCAGCCACCGTGATGCCTACGCGGCGCACGCCTAGCATGTAGGCCAAAAACTCCTGCGTCACATCAAAGCTGTTGGCTTGCGCACGGTCTTGGCTCATCAGGAGCCAGCGGGCCAAGCGCGGGCCAATTTGATGAAAGCGGGCGCAAGCCGTGGATTCAGCCAATTGCGCCATCAGCACGTAGAGATACCGATGGAGCTCGCTTTGCAGCGCTTTGCTTTTCTCCAGCTCGGCAGTGAAAGCGCGTGTGCCGATGCGCCAAGCTTTGCCTGAGCCTTGTACGAGCGCATGAAGCGGCGCAGTCGTCACGCCGAGCGCTAATTGCACGCCCAGCATGCCTTCTCGCCCCACCATGCCCACTTCCACGCCGGGGCTGCCCTTGACGACAGCGATCAGAGAGATAAAGCCTTGTGTGGGGAAGTACACATATTTGGTGGGCTTGCCCGGCTCGCAGAGTACTTGCGCCAACGTGAGATCAACGCTTTCGCAAGCATTCATCAGGCTCAGCCGGTCTTTGCGAGGAAGCAATTCCACGAGGTAGTTGGAGTCAACAGACATGAAGGGCTCGCTGATGTGTTGCTGCCCTTCAGGTTGAAGGAATGAGCCACGCCTTTGTTGGCAACCGCAACGACTGCGATGCCAACATCTAAAGACAAACCACCGTAGCGCAAATCAAGCCAAGAGACTGCTCGCTACCGCACATAGGGGAAATGAATTTTTTGCGTTAAGTGGCGAGTCAAGTGGCGAGAATGGCGGGCAGCAGCCGGTCATATTCAGTTTTGACCACTTGATAGCATTCGCAGGTGCGCTTTTCTAAGCCGGGCCGATCCAACACAGTGATGCGGCCTCGGCTGTATCGGATATAGCCTGCGCTTTGCAGCTTTAATGCAGCTTCAGTCACGCCTTCGCGGCGCACACCCAGCAAATTGGCAATCAGTTCTTGCGTTATCACCACTTCATTCTCGTGCAGTCGATCCAGGCTCATCAGCAGCCAGCGGCAAAGTTGCTGATCCAGCGAGTGGTGCTGGTTGCACACCGCAGTCTGAGCCGTCTGGCTGATAAGTGCCTGCGTGTAAAGCAGTGCCTGGTGCTGTAATTGACCGCCCAGGGCGAACTCCCGTTTCATAACTTTC
>JAYSRZ010000602.1:0-7114 GCA_043720775.1 Variovorax sp.
GGTGCAGCAGGCGCTGCAGTTTGAGCAAATGCGCCAGTTGCGATTGCGGATACGGCCAAGGCCAAGATTTGCTTTTTCATCAATTTCTCCTTAAAAACAAAAGCGGGGAATAAAACAAGAAACTAAACAACGTGATTGTAAAAAAAAGGCTCTGCGGGTATTCCCGCGAGTTGAAGCTTAGTACGGGTTTAACTGATGCATTTCTTGCATAGGCTTTTGCTTACCATTCAAAGCGGCACAACATCTGCGGGGTATTTCACGCAAATTGCGCTGTCAACTGCTGATGTGGCTAGACCCAGGGGCTGCGTGAGTTTGGCAGGCACGAGCAATTCTTCCATTTGCACCTTGGTCAAGATACCAAGTGATTCGGCCACCTCATCAATGGGCTGGCCAGTGGCAATTGCCGTCTTGGCAATCAGCGCGGCTTTTTCGTAGCCGATGATGGGATTCAGCGCCGTCACCAGCGTCACAGATTCACGCACTCTTTTGGCGAGTAGCTCGCGGTTGGGCTCAATGCCCGCTACGCAATTGGCTTGCAGCGTGAGGCAGGCTTGGCTCAGGTGCGAAATGCTTTTGAATAAGCTCCAACCCATGATCGGCTCAAAAGCGTTGAGCTGCAACTGCCCAGCCTCACTCGCCATGGTGATCGTCATGTCGTTACCAATCACTTCAAAGGCCACTTGGTTCATCACCTCAGGAATCACAGGATTAACCTTGCCCGGCATGATGGAGCTGCCCGCTTGGCGCGCAGGCAGTTTGATATCGCCAAAGCCAGCTTGCGGGCCAGAGCTCAGTAATCGCAGATCGTTGCAAATTTTGCTGAGCTTGCAAGCAATGCGTTTGAGCACGCCGGAGAGCTGCACGAATGCGCCGGTGTCTTGCGTGGCTTCGACCAAGTTGAAAGCTTTCTTCACCGGGATTTTGCTTTCTTCCGCCAGATAAGCGCAGGCCATATCGGCGTAGCCTGCTGGCGCGTTAATGCCCGTGCCAATGGCTGTTGCGCCAAGGTTGATTTCTTCGATGAGCGCACGTGCTTCACGCAGGCGAAGCACGTCTTCTTCCATCATCACGGCATAGGTTGAAAATTCTTGGCCGAGCGTCATCGGCACAGCATCTTGTAATTGTGTGCGGCCGATCTTCAAAATGTCTTTGAACTCATCGGCTTTGGCTGCAAAGCCGCGCTGCAAAGTCTCCATCGAAGCAAGCAATCGATCAATGCCTGTCCACAGCGCGATGCGCACGGCTGTGGGATAAACATCATTGGTGCTCTGAGATGCGTTGACATGATCATTCGGATGCAGCACGTCATAGCGGCCTTTCTCATGCCCCAGCTTTTCTAGCGCGATATTGGCGATCACTTCGTTGGCATTCATGTTGGTCGAAGTGCCCGCGCCGCCTTGGATCACATCAACGACGAATTGATCTTTGTAATGCCCCGCGATGAGCTCGTTGCAAGCAAGGATGATCGCTGCGGTGCGCTTGCGATCGAGTGCCCCCAAATCGGCGTTGGCGCGAGCAGCGGCTTTCTTCACGAAGCCGAAAGCGCGAATCAGATCGGGCATGGCTGAGATCGGCGTGCCGGAGATCGGGAAATTTTCCAAAGCGCGAGCGGTGTGTACGCCCCAATAGGCTTGCGCAGGTATCTGCTTCTCGCCTAAAAAATCATGTTCCATGCGCGTGAGCGCTTGCTTAGCAGCGGCTTGCGCAGCTTGCATGGCGGTGGTGGGGCTTGCGTTTGACATTCAATTCGATCTTGGCCGATCCAAAGGGATGGTATGGGGCGAACTGTAAAAACAAACGCAATGAATGGCCAATGCCGTTTGCGGCGCGAGCCATGCAATTAATTTATGACGTTTTATTCATGCGATAAATGCATAGTTAAAACTCAGCACTTACCCGGATGATTTGCTCTTAGAAGCGTTGCCTAGAGAAGGCTTGTGGGTATCCACCAAATAATCCCACAGCACTTGGGCTGTGCGCTTAATTGCTCGCGGGCTTTCGCCTTTGCCTTCCTTGTTGCTCTCTCGTAATGTGGGTTTCTCGCGGTAAGCGCGGATCTCCATGGTCATTTGCATTTCGCCTCCCGCACCGATCTGGCTATCAGCGGCCACCAATCGCTTGGCGCGCAGCTCTTTCTTGACGGCGCTGTGCGGCAAGAAAGCAATGCCGTGGCCCTCTAGCGCCATGGCCTTGAGGCCTTCGGCCATATCGGTTTCATACACGCGATCCAGATGCACGGATTGCGGTGCAGTTTTCAAAATCACATCTACCACGCGGCCCAGATATGCGCCGGGCGCATAGCCCAAATACGGCAGCGGCGTGGCGGCTCTGCCGGGCAAACTAAAAATGGGCAAGCCTTGGCTGTCGGCTTGCGAATACGGCGCGATCACCTCTGTGCCCAAGCTCACGAATTCATAGCGATCAGGATCGAGCTGAAGCGGCTGCGAAGCGTGGTGATACGCAATCAGCACATCGCAACTGGCCTCGACCAAACGCATCGCCGCATCGTGCACATTGAGCGCGATCAAGCGGCTTTTCATCGGGCCAAAGCGCGTGCGCAGGCCAGTGAGCCAAGTGGGGAAAAACGTGAAGGCCAGCGTATGCGGCACGGCAAATTCAATCACGTCTTGGCCGGCGCTTGAATGCGCGCGCAGCATCGCGCGGGTTGATTGCAATCCTTGCAAGGTTTCAAGTGCTTGAGAGTAAAGCGTCTCGCCAGCAGGCGTGAGGCGCGTGGGGTACGAGCTTCTGTCCACCAGATCTGTGCCCGCCCACGCTTCGAGCGATTGAATGCGGCGCGAAAAAGCGGGCTGCGTCACATGGCGCAACTGCGCCGAACGGCTGAAACTGCGCGTCTCGGCCAAGCTCACAAAATCTTCAAGCCATTTGGTTTCCATGCCGTGGATTATCCTCAAATTGCGCGGTATGCAAAATCTGCATGTCAGTTGCTATTGAAAAGTGAGCGCTTTACGCAGATTCTATATGCGCTGAAGGCTTAAAACGCTTAAAAATTTGAAGCTGCAGCTTGCACAACACACGCCGCGTCGCATAATTCATGCATGACCTTTCAGACGACTCCACTGCACGCCTGCGTCGATATCGGTGGCACCAAAGTGGCCGTTTCGCTGGCCGATGCGCAATCCGTTTCCACACGCGTTCTGCATGCTCGCATTGCTGAGCCCACAGCGAAAGAGGGCGCAAACGATGCGCTGGCTTTGCAAATCATTCGTTTGATGGATGCGAGCCTTGCACAGATGAATGCATCGCGAGACCAGGTGCGAAGCGTGGGCATTTCTAGCTGCGGACCATTTGTGTTGAATGCAGGCATGGTGGAGTTAGCTGCGCCGAATATTTGCGGAGGCTTGGCGGGCAAGGCGCGTGGCTTGCCTAACGATTGGCAGACGGCTTTGTTGCAAGCGCCGATTGCCGCGATCTATCCCAACGTTCGCGTCGAAAACGATTGCATCGGCGCGTTAGAAGCTGAGCGGCAATGGGGCGCACTGCAAGGCATTGACAACTGTGCTTACGTAACTTGGAGCACGGGCATCGGCATGGGTCTGTGTGTCGATGGGCGTGTGTTGCGTGGCAAGAATGGCAATGCGGGGCACGGCGGGCATATGTTTGTGAGCAGCAATTCGGATGCGCTGTGTGGCTGCGGCAACATCGGCGATCTAGAAGGCCTCGTCGCCGGCAATGCGATTGAACGGCGATTCGGAATGAGCGCCGCTACGCTTTTCGTAGCGCCTCACGCAGTGAATACGGCACTTTCAGATCAAAATCACCTAAAAATCGAAGCGCTGTGCCAAGACATGGGACGCGCTTTATATAACTTGATCGTCACGCTCGATCTGCAACGCATCAGCTTAGGCGGCAGTGTGTTTTGGCACAACCAAGACACTATTTTGCCGCTGCTCAAAAAAGAAATCGCCGGCAAACTGCCTTCGCTCACTGATGGCTGTGAACTCGTGCCCGCAGGCTTAGGTTTGGCGGTGGGCGATTTAGGTGCGATGGCTTTGACGCTGGCGGGTTCTTGATGTGAGCAGCACTATGATCGAGTTTGCAGGCACGGTGAAGGCTGGTCACGGCGTGGCTTCAGGCCGCAGCGCAGGCGCGGCGGGCAATCCTTATCCGCAGGGCTCGATTGCCATGCAAGCACCACTCTTCAAAGAGCGCGGTCTGGATTTATCGAATTGCTTTTTAGGCACAGTGAATTTAGACATTGCGCCGCAATCCTGGCAATTGCTGAAAGCCGATCATTGCTTCGAACATCTGCGCTGGACCCATTTGCATCCACCTGAGACGTTTTCATTCGCGGCTCTTGAGGTGCATTGGCAAGAGGCGTGGCACGCAGGCTGGCTCTACTATCCGCATCCCGAAACCAAGGCCACGCATTTCCAAAGTCGCTCGGTGATGGAGCTGATCGTGCCTAAGTTGGATGGTTTGCAGATAGGCTTGCAGCTTGCTGTGCAATGTGATGCGCAGAAGTTGAAACTACAAAATCAATAGCACTCTGCGCAATGAGCACAACGTCTAATGCCGATTTAGACGGAGAACTTAAAGTTCGTTGGATTGTTATGTCAATACTCTCCGGGCGCGCCAGCTGCGGGACATTTGCGGAGGGGAACAGCCCAAGCGCAGCAGGCAGGCGCTAGCTCAAGCCGAGTGCCAGTGTTATGATAAAAATGCTAGTGTGCGCTACTGGGAGTGCAGTGGGGCATTGGTTTTTAAAAAGGGAAAACTATCATGATGAAGTGGATTTTGGCCGCTGGTGTTGCAGTGACTGGTTTAGTTGCATGCGGTGGAGGCTCAGATGCAGTCACGACTCCAACCGCACCTCTAGGTAACAACAATACCGCGATAGTCGTGAGCGGCAAAGTTCTTGCACCAGACGGTACCACGCCGATTGCTAACGCTTTGGTGTATGTGGAGAACAGTACACAAGCAACGGCCAACAGCAAAGTTGCGCTGGCAGCTGCGAGTGCAGTACCTCTTGCATGTGGTGCCCCGCCCAATGCTCAGTGGGCGGCAACTTGCTCAGGTATCGACGGCGTTTTCAGCTTCTCCGTGAATAGCGGTAGCAAATTAGTTGTTGTCAAAGGTGCGTTCCGCCTTGAGAGAACGCTACCTGCTGCAAGCGCTGGCATTATCACGCTAGGTGCGGTTACTCTTGCAGCGACAGGCACAGGCGCCCCCAAAATGGCAGTAGTGACAGGCGCATTTGATCGTATTGAAGACATCTTGGCTAAGCTGGGCTTTGGTGAACTTGAAGCGGGCCAACTCAAGCGCGGCACGGAAAAGTTTGACCTATATGACGGCAATAATCCGTCTGCCACCAACACAGTTGCGAAGCTGTTTGTCGACGCAAACAACGACGGCAAAGCAGATATCTTTGGCTACCAAATCGTGTTTTTCAACTGCGGACTAGATGAACTTTCAGTTCTAACACCAAGCAACATTGCCACACTACGCCAATATGTTGAAAGCGGAGGCCGTATCTATGCAAGCGATTTGGCTTATGACCTGATTGAACAAGTATTTCCGCAGTATGTGGACTTTCTGGGCTCCGACACAACTGCAGCGATAAGCCCTGAGGCGTCTGGCGCTGCCGAGGAAGGCACTAGCGGCATCACCGTGAACGCGACGGTAGATCCTCAGCTTCTGGCTTGGTTGCGTAACCAAAGTTGTATTGGCGGAAGCTGCGTCAATGCAGACGGTACCGTAAAGATCGAGGGCTTCCTAGACGGTTGGGCCGTGATCAACGGTGCGCACGCAGGAGTGACGAATGTTAAAACTTGGGCCAGCGGCGCGGTGACATATACCGGTGCAAGCAACGTAGTGAAGCCTTTGACGGTGTCTTTTGGGGTCGGTACCGGGCGCGTGACCTATACTTCGTATCACAATGAAGCGGCAGTGGGCGCTGAGCTTGAGCCGCAGCAGCGCATCCTACAGTATTTGGTCTTTGAACTTTGATACCTTCGAAGATATGAGATGAAACGGGGCAGAGACCCCGTTTTTTATGGGCGATATCAACCTTTAAAGATTGTGATCACTGGCCAGAGGAAATTTGAGGTCCTTCACTCTTTCATAGTGATAGTCTGCGCATCACTATTTCGATAGCAGCTTACGCAGCATCTATGTAGACAAATGCCTTGTTATCTTCAAAAATGAAGACATTAGCGATCAAGCTTCAAAAACACTTCAGGATCGGGCGCGAAGCTGCTGTATAGCGGCAGCAGGCCGCCGCCGAGTGCGCGTGCATCTGCACCAATCGTGCCGCTGAGCAAAGCCGGGGCGTTAGCGCCTTCCCAGTTGTGCAGTGTCAGATGTTCGCGCAGTTGCGCTTGTAGCTTGTGCAGCAGGCCGCGCCCCATATTGCCATCGACGATCACGGCTTCCATATCGAGCAGGCATGCGGCGTTGTGGACGATCAGGCCGAGTGCGGGGATGGCGCGCGCAAGCCAACGCTCAGTGTGCGGCAAGTAATCCGCTTGCAAGGCTTGATCGGTGTAGCAGGCGTTGCCATCGAGGCCAGCTTTGATCAGCTCCGATTCGAGTTGATGCAGCGAAGCTACGCTGAGCGCTTGCGCAGGTTGCACTGTGCCGCTTTGCGCAATGCCACAAGCCATTGAACCAATCGCTCCTGCATTGCCGTTGATGCCGCTGCACCATTGGCTGTTCATCACGAGGCCGCCGCCGATGAAGGTGTCGATGAACACGTACACAAAGCTCTTTGTGCTGCGCCCGCGCCCGGCCACCAGCTCGGCCACGCAAGCGGCGGCGGTGTCTTTGATGAACTGCACGGGGATCGGCGTGAGGCGGGAGAGCTCGGCTTGCAGATCAAAATGCTCCCATGCTGCAGCGCGCGAGCTACTCACGCCGAGCAACGATTGCCAGCCACCCATCGATAGCGGCGCAGCAATGCCGATGCCGGCCAAGCGCTCGGATTTGTTCACACCCAGGCGCTTAGGCAACTCTTGCAAATGCTTCTTTAAATGTGCGAGAAGAGCAGGCGGATCGGGAAAATCGTAAGAAAGTGAATGCCGATCCACCACTTGGCCTGTGAAATCTAGCAGCAGTGTATCGACAGAGCGCCGGCCCACTTTGATGCCAACAG
>JAYSRZ010000603.1:0-2527 GCA_043720775.1 Variovorax sp.
GTGCACAATCCAGCGGGCGCTGGTGATCAGGCCGTCGCAGCCTTCTTTTTGAATGCCTGGTAGACCGCTTAAAAACTTATCAGTCACGTCTTTGCCCAAGCCTTCTTTGCGGAAGGTTTTGCCGGGGATGTCGAGCTGCTCGGTACGCAGCAATTTCTTGCCGCCCGCATCGAAATACTCGAGCCTGAAGCTCGCCATTTCGGCATCATGAATCTTGCCGAGATTGTGATTCAGGCGCGTGACTTCCAGCCACTGCGCATCGGGCGTGACCATGCGCCAGCTTGCCAAATTATCCAGCGCAGTGCCCCAAAGCACGGCTTTTTTGCCACCTGCATTCATCGCAATATTGCCGCCAATGCAGCTGGCTTCTGCAGACGTAGGATCAACTGCAAATACAAATCCCGCGCGCTCAGCCGCATCCGCCACGCGCTGCGTGACCACGCCGGCTTCTGACCAAACGGTGGCGACTGGCTCAGACAACCCGGGCAATGCAACCATTTGCACTTCCGTCATCGTCTCCAGCTTCTCAGTATTGATGACCGCTGATTTCCAAGTCAGCGGAATCGCGCCGCCGGTATAGCCCGTGCCGCCGCCACGCGGCACGATCGTGAGCCCCAGTTCAATACAGCCCTTCACCATGCCCGCCATCTCAGCTTCGGTATCAGGTGTGAGCACGACAAACGGGTATTCCACGCGCCAATCGGTCGCGTCCGTCACATGGCTCACGCGCGAGAGGCCATCGAATTTGATGTTGTCCTTCGCAGTCGTTTTGCGCAATACGCTCGTCGCCTTTTTGCGCAAGTCATACACAACGGAAAACGTCTCGTAAAACGATTTCACGCAAGCGCGAGCGGCATTCAGCAAGATGCCCACATGCTCATCGCGCAGCGGATCAACCGCCGGTGTGCGTCGTTTTTCCACTTCACCCAAGCGATGATTGAGCGCATCCACCAAAGCTTTGCGGCGCTTAGGGTTGTCGAGCAAATCATCCTGCAAATAAGGATTGCGCTGCACCACCCAAATATCGCCGAGCACTTCATACAGCATGCGCGCGCTGCGCCCAGTTTGCCGCTCACCGCGCAATTGCTCCAAAAGCTCCCAACTGCGAGAACCAAGCAAGCGAATCACAATCTCGCGATCAGAAAACGAGGTGTAGTTGTAAGGAATTTCGCGCAGTCGAGGCGTTGCTAGCGCGGATTGCGCTGCTTCAACCAAAAGCTGCTGTGGCAAAGATGCGTTCATAGATATTGCTGCTCAATCCATCATTATCACCGCTTAGCCAACTCGCATGCGGGACAACCCTTAGCCCCTAGGTTTTGTGAGCCTACGCCTTGCAAGCCCGTACAAACCCCGTGGGGCAAAGCGAGGAACCGAGGTTTTAATATGACAGTCACAAATCGAATCTACATTCGGTGTTCTCAACAGGAGTTTTTCATGAAATTACGCTTATCCGCCATTGCATTGGCCTCAGCCTTCACAGCATCTGCCTACGCGCAGACTGAAATCCAGTGGTGGCATTCCATGACCGCCGTGAACAATGAAGTGGTCAACGATTTGGCCAACAATTTCAACGCATCGCAAAAGAATTACAAGATCGTGCCTACTTTCAAAGGCACTTATACCGAGTCGTTTACCGCCGCCGTCGCCGCCTTCCGCGCAGGCAATGCCCCGCATATCTTGCAAGTGTTTGAAGTCGGCACCGCCACGATGATGAGCAACAAAGGCGTCACCGTGCCTGTGGCCAAAGTGATGAAAGACGCTGGCGAGAAATTCGATCCTAAAACTTTCGTCTCCGCCGTGGCTGGCTACTACACCGCACCCAACGGTGAAATGCTGAGCTTCCCATTCAACAGCTCAACGACGGTGTTCTACATCAACAAAGACGCTTTCAAAGCCGCCGGGATGGACACCACCAAGCTGCCAAGCACTTGGCCGGAAGTGGCGCTGGCTGCTGCCAAGCTCAAGGCCAGCGGCCACAAATGCCCCTTCACCACCGCCTGGCAAGGCTGGACGCAACTGGAGAGCTTCTCCGCTTGGCACAACGCCGAATTTGCCACCAAGGGCAATGGCATGCAAGGCATGGATGCTCGCATGAAGGTGAACTCACCGCTCCACGTGCGCCACATCGAGAATTTGGCCAACATGGCGCAGCAAGGCTTGTTCGTTTACAAAGGCCGCGCCAACGTGCCCGAGGCCAGCTACATTTCTGGCGAATGCGCCATGATCCCCACGTCCACCGGCTTTTATGGCAACGTGGCAAAAAACGCGAAATTTGACTGGGCACTCACAACCCTGCCTTACTACCCAGACGTCGCCGGCGCGCCGCAAAACACCGTGATCGGCGGTGCTTCGCTGTGGGTTATGTCGGGCAAGAAGTCGGAAGAATACAAAGGCATTGCGCAATTCTTCAGCTATTTGTCAAAAACAGACGTGCAAGCCGCTTTGCACCAGCGCACCGGCTACTTGCCGATTACCAATGCCGCTTTCAAGTTGACCGAAGATTCAGGTTTTTATAAAAAGAATCCCG
>JAYSRZ010000604.1:0-7079 GCA_043720775.1 Variovorax sp.
AGCGTGCGCACAAAATTAGTCAGTGGTTTGCTCCATCGCGAAGATCAACCCTTGAGTGATTCCATTTGGTTTGGCTACTCACAGCAAAGCTACTGGCAGCTGTTCAATGGCACGATCTCGCGCCCCTTCCGCGCCACAGATCATGAGCCTGAGCTCGTTTATGTGTTTGGCCACAATCGCCCGCTGCCCGGTGGCTTCACCTATCGCATGAGCGGCGCGGGTATCGTGCATCAATCCAATGGCCAAAGCCTGCCACTGTCACGCAGTTGGAATCGTGTGTACGTCATGGCTGCGGCTGACAAGATCACTGAAGGCGGCAATCGTTTCACCTTGCAGCTCAAAGGCTGGCAACGCCTGCCCGAAAAATCAGGCAACGATGACAACCCCGATATCAGCAATAAGATTGGCCGCGCTGAGCTCGCTGGCACATGGAGCTTTGATTCGGGCGCGGGCAAAGAGCTGCGCACGCATACGCTGGGCGCCACGCTGCGCCACAGCTTAAAAAGAGAAGGCAATGGCTCGGTGAAGCTGGAGTATTTGCGCAGCTTGGGCGCAACCAACAGCGGCCTGCGTTTTCACACGCAGCTTTTCAGTGGCTACGGAGACAGCTTGATCGATTACAACCGCCGCCGCACGGTGCTGAGCGTCGGTCTGAGCTTGGTGGATTGGTAGAACAGTTTTTCATGACAGAACGCTTTGCATTCATCTTGCTGCTCATCACGCCTGCGCTGTGGTCAGTTAACTATCTTGTGGCGCGGCTTGCGCCCGGCGAGATCGCGCCGCACATGCTCGCTCTTGGGCGTTGGGCGCTCGCTGCTTGCATCCTTGGCGCATTCGCTTTTGCCGAGCTGAAAGCGAAGCGGCATTTAATTTTGAAAAACGCTTGGCACTATCTCGTGCTCGGTGCGCTAGGCATGTGGGTTTGTGGCGCGTGGGTGTACATCGGCGCGCGATCTACCAGCGCCACGAATATCGCGCTGATTTATTCGCTATCGCCCGCGTTCATCGTGCTTTGTGCATCGGTCTGGTTGCATGAAAAAATACGTGGCATTCAATGGCTGGGCATTGCGCTGGCGTTTGCTGGTCTTTTGCATGTGGTGATCAAAGGGCAGTGGGGCAATTTGCTCGCGGTGCGTTTCGTTGCGGGAGATTTGTGGATTTTGGCTTGCGCGTTCGCATGGGCGGCGTATGCGCTGCTCATGAAAAAATGGCCGACGGATTTTTCGCCGATAGCGCGGCTCGTGTTGACAGCGATTGGCGGCTGCATCGTGCTCGTGCCGCTGGCCGCATTTGAGGCGTATTCAGGCTGGCCGCAATCGCAAACCATGTGGAGCTGGAAATCGTTTGCGCTGATCGGCATCTCGGGGCTCTTGCCCGGTGCGCTCGCGTATTGGGCTTACAGCGCCGCGCAAAAAACGCTCGGCGCAGCGCGCACCGCGATGGCGCTTTACATGGGGCCGCTGTATGGCGCACTCATGGGCTGGCTGGTGCTTGGCGAGGCAGTGAGCGGGTATCACGCAGTCGGTGCAGCGATGATTTTGCCGGGGCTGTATTTGGCATCGAAGGCTGTGCCTAAAGAACCAGCGAAAGCTTAAGTGAGCGGAACTCTGCTCATCTCGGCGCGCTCAAAAGAGCATCACACCACGAGAAGCTCGCCATGAAATCTCAAATCTCCCGCCGCAGCGCTTTGCATTTGTCGATGATCTCAGCTAGCGCCGTCGCGCTGCCTGCGTTGTGCTTCAACCGCGTGCATGCACAGACGCAGCGCAGGCTCACGCCCTCGCAAACCGAAGGCCCGTTTTATCCTGATCAGCAAATGCAAGATGCCGATGCTGATTTGCTCAAAAACGGTAACGTGAATTATTCAGGCGGGCAAAGTGCTTGGGTGAGTGGCATCGTGAGCGATTTAGAAGGCAAGCCAGTGAGCGGCACAGTGGTAGAAATCTGGCAATGCGACACGCAAGGCACGTATCGCCACAGCCGCTCTTCAGGCAATGCGCCGATGGCGTTTCAAGGCTTTGGCAAAGTGCAAGTCGCAGCTGATGGCCGCTACAAATTTCGCACGATCAAACCCGTCGCCTATCCCGGCCGGCCACCGCATATTCACATGAAAATCAAGCTGGATAAGCGCGAGTTGCTCACCACGCAAATGTATGTGAGCGGCGAGGCAGCCAACGCGCGAGACTTCTCGACGCGCTCATTGAATGCAGGAGATCGCAGCTTGTTAGAAGCCGCATTCACGCGCGGCGCGGACGGTTGGCAAGCCGAATTCGGCGTCGTTGTGAAAACATAATCGCTATTAATTCAATAGCACTTCACGCAGTAAATACGCCAGCTAATTGCCCAAAAGGCATATAAAACTATCCGCGCAACAGCTTCTGCTCTGCCAGCGCCAGCGCTTCGGGCTTACCATTAAGCACAAGCGTGTCGCCCTCTTGCAGCTCGGTGAATTCATCGATGGTGCAAACCACGCCATCTTTCCTGCGCAAGCTCATCACACGCACTTTGAGCGCATGCAGAGCTTGGCTCTCGATGCTTTTGCCTAGCGTTTTTGCAGCCATCGGCAGCGTCACCGTTTGCAGCCGCTCATGATCGAGCTCATCCACGGTGTCATCATCTTGCCCGTGAAAATAGCCGCGCAGTAAGTTGTATCGCGCATCGCGCTGATCTTGCACCGTGCGGATCACGCGGCGCATCGGTACGCCCACTAAGGCGAGCGCGTGGCTCGCAAGCATCAAGCTGCCTTCAATAGATTCGGGCACCACTTCAGTTGCTCCAGCAGCGAGCAGCTTGTCTAAATCATGGTCATCCTGCGTGCGCACGATCACGGGCACTTGCGGCGCATGACCGCGCGTATTCGCCAGTACTTTGAGCGAGCTGGCCACATCGAGATACGTGATCACCACCGCACTGGCGCGCGCCAAGCCAGCTGCCATCAGCGCCTGCAGCCGCACTGCATCGCCAAACACCACGCTATCACCCGCCGCAGCTGCTTGGCGCACGCGATCGGGATCCAGATCAAGCGCCATATAGGGAATGCCTTCTTGCTCCAGCATCTTCGCCAAATTCTGCCCGCAGCGGCCATAGCCGCAGATGATCACATGCTTATCGCGGCTGATCGATTTCTTCGCAATCTGCGTCATTTGCAAAGATTGCGCGAGCCACTCGCTGCTCACCAGTTTCATCACAATGCGGTTGCTGTACATGATGATGAATGGCGTGGCGAGCATGGAGAGCACCATGCTCGCCAGAATCGGATTGAGCATGTTGTCGCTTACAAGCTTACTTTGCTGTGCAAGAGTAAGCAACACAAAGCCGAATTCACCCGCCTGCGCGAGATACAAGCCCGTGCGCAGCGCAGTGCCGCTGCTTGCTCCCAAACTGCGCGAAAGTGCGGCGATCATCACCAGCTTGAACAACACGGGCACGAGCGTTAACAGCAGCACCAAAGGCCAACGCTCCCACACGATGCGCCAATCGAGCAGCATGCCAATCGTGATGAAAAAAAGCCCGAGCAACACATCATGAAATGGGCGAATGTCCGTTTCCACCTGATGCTTGTATTCCGTCTCGGAGATCAGCATGCCGGCGATGAATGCACCAAGCGCGAGCGAAAGCCCCACGATCTCGGTGAGCCAAGCTAAGCCCAGCGTGATCAGAAGCAGATTCAAGATAAACAGCTCTTCGCTTTTGCGCCGCGCCACCAGCGTGAGCCACCAGCGCATCACGCGTTGCCCGCCAGTCAGCAAAATCGCTATCAAAAAAGTAGCTTTCAGCGCAGCCAAGCCCAGCGCCATGGCCAGCTTATCGGGCGATGCGCCGAGTGCCGGCACGAGCACGAGCAGCGGCACCACAGCCAAATCTTGAAACAGCAACACACCCATCACGCGCTTGCCATGCTCGCTCTCCATCTCCAAGCGCTCCTGCATCAGCTTCACCACAATCGCTGTGCTGCTCATGGCCAGTGCGCCGCCGAGGGCCAGCGCGCTTTGCCAGCTCATCTGCCAGTATTGCGGCAACACGTAGGCCAAGGCCAGCGATGCAGATGTGGCGATCAACATAGTGAGCGCCACTTGCAAAAGCCCGAGGCCAAACACGTGCCGACGCATCGAGCGCAGCTTGGGCAGATTGAATTCCAGCCCGATGACGAACATGAGAAACACCACACCGAATTCAGCCAAGTAGCGAATCGAAGTTGAGTTTTGCGCCAGTGCCAGAGCGTTGGGCCCAATGATCACGCCAACTGCGAGATAACCCAACATGGCGGGAAGCTTAAGCATGCGGCAGGCCACCACGCCCAGCACTGCGGCCAGCAGGTAAAGCAGGGTGAGTTCGAGCGCATTCATGCCTTGATACTAGCAAATGCTACGTCAATAAAATGGAAAAATACTCAAGCGTTCACTTTTACGGCGTGCGGGCCAATTTGTATGCGATCAGGTGTTTTTTCTACAGCGCAGTAAAATTAGGTAAACGACAAGCCTTCAACCATGATCAGCAAAGCCACTTCCAAGCCAGTTGCCAAAGCCGCTGCAAAATCAGCCGTCTCCGCAGCAGGCATTGCCAAGCCCAAAAAACCCAGCTTCAAGCAGCAGATGATGGCTGCACGCGAAGAAGCCATTATCGATGTGGTTAATCGTTTGCTTGCAGAAAAGGGCTTTGACGCGATGACGGTGGATGAAGTCGCATTCGATGTCGGCGTAGCCAAAGCTTCGCTCTACAAACATTTCCCCAGCAAAGAAGATTTAGCCGCCGCCGCCATGGTGCGCATGATGCAGCGCGGCGTGCAGCAGTTGGGCAGCTTTGAAGATTCAACCCAAGCTATCGACAAACTCAAAGCCATCGCTCGCTGGATGATGCAGCTCAAGCTTGCAGGCGAGATGCCCAATCTGCCCAGCCAAAACTCTTCGCTTCGTGCCACGCTCACCGCCAACAAGGCCTATGTGGATGCGCTGATGACGATTTCCGACACGTTGGGTGGCTGGATCGAAGCCGCGCAAAAAGCCGGGCACATCAGCAGCTCTCTCCCAGCAATTGCCGTGCTGTACACGCTGTATGCCCGCTCCTGCGATCCCGTGCTTGAATTCCTCAAAGCCTCCGAGCTCTACACGCAGGCTCAAATCTTAGATATCGTGGAGATGAGCTGCTTTGAGGGATTGGCTAAACGCTAGCTATTAATTTAGTAGCGCTTAGCGCAGATCCAGTATGCGCGAAGTGTCGATTTCGTATTAAATCGGCACTTCGATTGCGATATTAATACGCAGCCACAACGCGCGCCATCTCCAAGCATTTGTTGGAGTAGCCCCATTCGTTGTCGTACCAGCTGATCACTTTGATGAAGGTGCTGTCGAGTGCCAGGCCTGCTTCTGCATCAAACACGCTGGTGCAGACTTCGCCACGGAAATCGGTGGCGACCACTTTGTCTTCGGTGTAGCCGAGCACGCCTTTCATCGCGCCCAAGCTCTGCGCTTTCATCTCTGCGCAGATCTCGGCATAGGTTGCTGGGTTGTTGAGCTCCACAGTCAAATCAACGACCGACACGTCACTGGTCGGCACGCGAAACGCCATGCCGGTGAGTTTTTTGTTGAGTTCAGGAATCACCACGCCCACGGCTTTGGCCGCGCCTGTAGACGACGGAATGATATTTTCCAAAATGCCACGGCCACCGCGCCAATCTTTGTTGGATGGGCCGTCCACGGTTTTTTGTGTGGCAGTAGCTGCGTGTACGGTCGTCATGAGGCCGCGCTTGATGCCCCATTTGTCGTTGAGCACTTTGGCCACAGGTGCCAAGCAGTTGGTCGTGCAGCTTGCGTTGGAGATGATGGCTTGGCCAGCATAGGTCTTGTGGTTGACGCCATAGACGAACATCGGCGTGTCGTCTTTCGATGGGGCGGAGAAGATCACTTTCTTCGCGCCCGCAGCGATGTGCTTCTCGCCTGCGTCTTTGGTGAGGAAGAGGCCCGTGGCTTCCAATACGACATCCGCGCCCACTTCATTCCATTTAAGCGCTGCCGGGTCTTTCTCAGCGGTGAGGCGAATCTTCTTGCCGTTGACAACGAGTGTGTTGCCTTCAACTTTTACTTCGCCTTTGAAGCGGCCATGCACGCTGTCATACGTGAGCATGTAGGCGAGGTAATCAGGTTCGAGCAAATCGTTGATGCCAACGACCTCAATATCCGAGAAATTCTGCACCGCAGCGCGAAACACCATGCGGCCGATGCGGCCAAATCCGTTGATGCCAAGTTTAATCGTCATAAAAATTCCTTAAATTAAAAATTGAATCGCGTGTTGGGTCAGCGCTTAGCCAGCACAGCGCGTGCGGTATCTGCTACGTTTTGCGCAGTGAAACCGAAATGTTTGAAGAGCACCGGCGCTGGCGCTGATTCGCCATACGTGTCGAGGCCGACGACGGCTGCGCAGCCGTATTTCCACCAGCCGTCCGTCACGCCCATCTCAACCGCCACGCGGGGCAGGCCGCTTGGCAACACGAGGGCTTTGTACATGGCGGTTTGGCGATCAAATGTGGTGGTGCTCGGCACGGATACGACGCGAGCTGCTATCTTTTGTGAAGCAAGCAGTTTTTGCGCATCCATCGCGAGGCCTACTTCTGAGCCAGAGGCCATGAGCACGATTTGCACTTTTTTCTTGAGGCCAATGTCTTCAGGCTCTGAGAGGATGTACGCGCCTTTGTCGATGTTGTCGGCGGTTTGCTTTGGGAGATACGGCAGGTTTTGGCGAGAGAGTAGCAGGGCGGTTGGGCGGGTGTTGTTGGCCAATGCGGTGGCCCATGCAATCGCTGTTTCTAGCGTATCAGCAGGGCGCCAGACATCGAGATTAGGAATCAAACGCAAACTGGCCGCATGCTCCACCGATTGGTGCGTCGGGCCATCTTCGCCGAGGCCAATGGAATCGTGCGTGAACACATGGATCACGCGCTGCTTCATGAGGGCAGCCATGCGAATCGCGTTGCGGCTGTAATCGGAAAACGTCAAGAACGTGCCGCCATACGGGATGAAGCCGCCATGCAGCGCCACGCCATTCATGATGGCGGCCATGCCGAATTCGCGCACGCCGTAGTTGAT
>JAYSRZ010000605.1:0-2515 GCA_043720775.1 Variovorax sp.
GCACCCACTGCGGCTGATGGCTCTTTGGCCGCTTTCTCGGGCAAAGCAAATCCTGCAACCACGCCATGCTGTGAATAGTAAGCGCCCAAGTCCGCCATATCTTGCTCAGACAAAGAAGCAGAAATCGCCTTCATGGTGGGGTGTTTACGCTCGTCTTTTTGATAAGCCAGAAGCGCATTGCTGATGTATTTCGCACCTTGGCCGGAAATCATCGGCGCTTTGTAAATCTCGGGAAAGCTGGCTTGGTAGCCCGCGATCCCGTGGCAGCCGATGCACATGGCGGCTTTGGATTGGCCGGCTTTGATGTCGCCTTTAACTTCTTGAGCGAAAGACAAAACGGTCACGGAAGAGACAACAATGGCGAGGGCGGCGGCGAAGAACTTGTTCATTTTGCGTACAGAATGGAGGGCGTTTGAACCTGTTTCAAACAACTCCTGATTATAGCTTCGGGCACACCCTGCCGAGGCCGCAGAATTTGAGAAACCCATCCATGAAATTTCAAGGCACCCAAGGCTATGTGGCCACTCCCGATCTGATGCTGGCCGTTAACGCCGCGATGACGCTCAAACGCCCCCTGCTCATCAAAGGCGAGCCCGGCACCGGCAAAACCATGCTGGCCGAAGAAGTGGCCACCGCGATGAACATGCCGCTTTTGCAATGGCACGTCAAATCCACCACCAAGGCGCAGCAAGGCCTCTATGAATACGATGCCGTCTCGCGCCTCAGAGATTCGCAGCTCTCGGATGTAGACGGCGGCGAGCGCGTGAAAAACATTCACAACTACATCCTCAAAGGTGTGCTCTGGCAAGCCTTCACGGCAGAGCAACCTGTGGCGCTGCTGATCGACGAGATCGACAAAGCCGATATCGAATTCCCCAACGATTTGCTGCGCGAGATTGATCGCATGGAGTTTTATTGCTACGAAACGCGCGAGCTGATCAAAGCCAAAAATCGCCCGCTCGTCTTCATCACGTCCAACAACGAGAAAGAGCTGCCCGATGCCTTCCTGCGCCGCTGCTTCTTCCACTACATCAAATTCCCCGAAGCCGCTACGATGCAGCAAATCGTGGATGTGCATTTCCCCGGCCTTAAAAAAGAGCTGCTCGGCGCGGCGATGAAGACGTTTTACGACGTGCGCAACCTGCCTGGCATCAAGAAAAAGCCATCGACTTCTGAGCTACTCGATTGGATCAAACTGCTGGTCGCTGAAGACATCCCGCTGGACGCTCTGCACAGCAAAGACGACAAAATCGCCGTGCCGCCGCTAGTGGGCGCGCTGCTGAAGAATGAGCAGGATGTGACGCTGTTTGAGAAGCTGGTGTTTATGAACCAGCGGGGAAGATAAGAGAGATATCGGCAAGTAGCCGGCGTATTTACTGCGTGAGGCGCTATTAAATTCATAGTAACCGAAAGACACTCGCATGCAATCGTTCGTCAGCCCCGTCACACTTCAAACACGTGGCCTTCGCTTGGAGCCGCTTGCGCTCTCGCATGAAGAAGGCTTGCGCGAAGCGGCCAAAGATGGCGAGCTTTGGAAACTGCGAATCACCTCCGTGCCTGAGCCGGAAAATGTGCGTGGGTATATCGAAACGGCGCTGAAAACCGCAGATCGATTCGCATTTGCTGTGATTGACGAAGCCACTGGCAAAGTTCTCGGCTCCAGCAGCTATCACGATATCGTGCCGGCTGTGCGCCGCGTGGAGATTGGCTACACATGGTATGCCAAAAGCGTGCAGCGAAGCAGCGTGAACACGACGGCCAAGCTCCTGCTCATGACGCATGCTTTTGAGACTTTGAATTGCAACGTCGTCGGCTGGCGCACCGACAATTTCAACTTCGCCTCGCAGCAAGCCATCGAACGCTTGGGCGCACGAAAAGATGGCGTGATCAGAGGACATGCCCTGCGCCGCGACGGCACGATCCGCGATACCGTGATGTACAGCCTCACGAAAGGCGAATGGCCAGAAGTCAAAGCGCAATTGCTGTATCAACTCGACAAGCCACGCTGATTTCAACATGCAATATCACTACATCAACAACCAAAGCGTCCCCGCGAGCAGCGGCCAAACTTTGCCGATGACCGATCCTGCTACGGGAGAGGTTTATGAACACATCGCCCGTGGCACTGCGCAAGACGTAGATACCGCAGTGAAATCATCTCGCGCTTGCTATGAAAACGTGTGGCAACACATCACCGCCGCTGAGCGCGGGCGTTTGCTCATGAAGCTCTCGATGAAAGTTGCCGAGCATGCGGACGAATTAGCCGCGATTGAGCAGCGCGATTGTGGCAAGCCTGTGAAGCAGGCCAAGGCGGATGCTGTTGCTTTAGCGCGATATTTCGAGTTCTATGCAGGCGCAGCAGACAAGCTGCACGGCGAGACGATTCCGTATCAAAACGGTTTCAGCGTCTTCACATGGCGCGAGGCTTTTGGCGTGGTGGGCAACATCATTCCGTGGAATTACCCGATGCAGATTTTGGGCCGCAGCGTGGGCGGGGCGCTGGCGGCGGGCAATG
>JAYSRZ010000606.1:0-1000 GCA_043720775.1 Variovorax sp.
GCATGCGCTGGCAGCAGCCAACGCGCAGGAAGCTCGGGCGACAGAGCTGCAATACCACCCTTGCGCACCTTGGCAATATCATTCAAGCGGCCCTGCATGCGCTCGGTGTGGTCTGCTTTCGCGGTGGTGTCAATCAAGACCAGGCGCTCAATCCTGTTTAACTCGCGACGGATGATTTCAAAAGCCACGTAACCGCCCAGAGAAAGCCCAATCAACGTGAACCTCGAAGGCGACTTGCTGAGCAACTCAGCCGCCATGGCGCCCATCGTGTCATGCTCTCGAAATACAAAAAAATGGCAGTCATAGTCAACTTGCAAGACGGCCAGTTGCGCAGCGTACAAGCGCTCGTCAGCCATGTGCGCGCATGCAAATACAAGCGAAGGTCGGGTTGTCATGCTGCCTGCTCCAATTCAGCAATTTCAATTAAATTCAAGTCCGGATCGCGCACATAAATGGAACGGATTTTCTGCGTCGCGCCTGTGCGCATCACAGGCCCTTCAATGATGGGCCAGTCGCACTTTGCAAGCACTGACATCACTTCCTGCAAAGACGTGCTGGCAATAAAGCACAGGTCTTGTGAGCCGGGTACTGGCAGATGAGCTTTAGGCTCAAACTCTTTGCCTTTGATGTGCAGATTGATCTTCTGGTTGCCAAACTTGAAAGCACGCCTTTCAACAGGCGGCGTACCGCCTACAAAGGTTTCAAGTTGCATGCCCAAAACGCGGGTGTAAAAGTCAATGCATTCGGATTCTTTGGCTGTTGTCAACACCAGGTGATCAAGGTGGTCAATCATGATTGAGCTTTCGGTGCAGGATGTAAATCAGTGATGCGCCCCGCTTTCGCTACTTGGCCCGGCACGCCATGGCCGACGATTTGCGGCAACTGGCGTGCCAGTTCCAGGAGCTTGTCCACATCCATACCCGTGTCATAGCCCATCGCATCCAGCATGTGGATGGCGTCTTCACTGCATACATTGCCACTGGCGCCGGGCGCGTAGGGG
>JAYSRZ010000607.1:0-1008 GCA_043720775.1 Variovorax sp.
AGCTTGCGCAACCCTGCGGCTTGGGGAAACGTCTTCGGCATGCGGCCTTCGCAAGGGCGCGTGCCGATGTGGCCGACGAATGATGTGTGGATCGCACAACTGGGCACGGAAGGGCCGATGGCGCGGGATGTCCAGAGTCTCTCGATGTTGCTCAATTCACAGTCAGGTTACTCATCCAACGCTCCTCTTTCAATAGCACTCCGCGCAGATTTTATGCCGGCTAACAGTCACTTTTCTTTAAAAAATGCACGCATCGGCTATTTGGGCGATCTACAAGGTCATTTGGCTACTGAGCCGGGCGTACTAGATGCATGCAGCTCGGGATTGCAGCGCATGGCCAATGAGGGCGCTGTTGTCGAGCCTTGCGCTCTCGGTATGCCGCCTGCGCAAATCTGGGAAGCATGGCTGGTGTGGCGCAAGGCTTTGGTGGGCTCGCGCATTGCGCCTTTCATGATCTCGCCAGCTAACCGCGAGAAAATTAAACCTGAAGCGCTGTGGGAATACGATCAATCGCTGGATTTGAAGGGCAGCGAATTAATGCGAGCTAGCGCAGCGCGCACATCGTTTTACCAAGCCATCCTTGCGCTTTTCGAGACCCATGATTTCCTCGCCCTGCCCGCTGTGCAGACTTGGCCTTTCCCCATTCAGCAGCGCTGGCCCAAAGAAATCATCACCGCCAACGGAGCGCGAGCGATGGACACCTACCATCGTTGGATGGAGTGCACCATCTACGCGACTTTTGCCGGCCTGCCTGCGATCAGCCTGCCTTGCGGCTTCAATGCAGCGGGCTTGCCGATGGGATTGCAAATCATCGGCAAGCCGCAGGGCGATGCGGCGCTGCTGGATTTGGCTTTTGCTTATGAAAAACTGATCCGTGATGTCTTGGATCGCCAGCCTATTCTTAGTGTGTAGCTTCTGGGATAATTGAGGCCACATGAGCATTACTTTCAAAGACGAAGCCGCCGCAGCCGGCATGCGCATCGCAGGCCGCTTGGCCTCCGAGGTGCT
>JAYSRZ010000608.1:0-1005 GCA_043720775.1 Variovorax sp.
AAATCCTTACGCGTCTCAACTTAAAAAGCAAATTACCATTCGGCTTGATGAAGAGTCCATAGGTTACTTTAAGTCGATATCGCAAGACGCTGGCATCCCGTACCAGAGCCTCATTAATTTGTACCTGCGAGACTGCGCTACCTCTCATCGCAAACTTAATCTTAATTGGTCGTAAAGCTTCTTAGCCCAAAGAAAAACTGCTCATTCAGCTATTTTATATATAGCAATTGAGGCATATCCGGGACTTATCGCAAGCTCACCGTCTGCCGCTTCCAGCTAGGGTCTTGCCATTTGCCATTTGCCAAAGGCCACTAGCAGGCTGAGGTCGTTGGCTTGCTTCTCTGTCGTCAGTGTGTCTATGCGCGTTACTTCAAAGCTGCGCTTCATGCGGCCTGCGATGCGTGTTTCGCGGGCCAAGTGTATAGCGGATGTATTGCTAATGCTAATGCTTGACCGAAGCGTCACGCTAGGCCGCGAGCTGATCAAACAGTTTGAAGACATCGCCACCGTGCCCGCACAAAGCATCAGCGCGTGGCTAGCCGCCGACCCCCACCGCACCCAAGGCGAATTCGCCATCGTCATCCACCCCCGCGCTGTCGAAGCCGCGCAAACCACCCAAGGCCAGCGCGTGCTGCAAATGCTGCTGGCTGAGTTGCCAACTAAAACGGCGGTCAAGCTAGCTGCTGACATTACCGGCGCGCCGCGTAATGCGTTGTATGAGTTGGCCCTGGCGCTGAAGGCAGGGGTCAATTCAGATTGACCGCCATTTATGCTTTTACCCTCCCTTGCTTCAAATAACTTGCCAAGCTTAAATTTATCCTTCAAAATATATGATATCGTAATATGAAGGATAATTCGCATGTACCAATCCCTCTCTGAGGCACAGCTTAAGCAACAAATCGATGCCGAGCAAACCTTTGCGGCGTGGCAAGACGCGGTGGTGCGCGCGCGAGATTTTGTGGGTGGCATGCACTGGAAAACGATTACGGGTAAAGAGTACCTGTA
>JAYSRZ010000609.1:0-1011 GCA_043720775.1 Variovorax sp.
CAAGCGATCACGCGCGCTGGCCAAGTGACTCCGCAGGGTGTACCAGCGAGCAGTATAGGTTGGCGGTAAATCGAGCTGCATCACTTGCATATCGATATCGTCGATACGTTGCAGCAGGCGCTTCATCTCGATCGGGCGCTCAGATGCTGTGGACTCAATCTCAGTTTCTAAAAACTTGAGCTCGCCGTAAAAATTTTGCAGCAACGCATTCACACGCCAATCAAACCACGAAGGAATCCAAGTCAAGAGAAAAGCCGCTGTCAGCATGATCGGCAAAAAGGCCAGCAGCAGCCATTGCGCCAGCTGCGCCCAACCATATGGCAGAAACTGCTCCAGCCAAGGCTTGCTGCTGCGCAGCGCAGCAGCGGCCACAGGAGATGCGGGGAAATCCATGTCGGTGAGGCGTGGAAATTCGCCTTGGCGTTGCAAGAAGCTGGGGCGCTCATGCAACTGGTTGGCGACATCGAGCAGGGCGCGTTGCAAGGCGGGGTGCATATCGGGCCGAATCACCAACTGCAAGTCAGCGGAGACCATTGTTAAATCACGCGGCGGAATATCACCGCGCAACTCAATAACGCCTTGCGGCAGCACAAAAGGCCGCAACCTGCCTTCGCGCTGCACGAGGCCACGCACTTGCTCCAAGCCCAAGATTTGAATCGCTGTGCTGCGCGTCAGCACGCGCACGATTTCACTGCTTGCGCTGGCCAGCACAATCGCAGCATCCAGTTGCCCATCAATCAATAAATTAGCCAGTTGGCTGCGTTGTACACGCACCAATTGCACATCGCCTGCTTGTAGTTTGCTGTGCTCTAGCAACAATTGTGCTGCGCTTGCCGCTAGGGCATCGTCTTGCACGATGCCCACGCGCAAGCCGCGCAGATCCTTCATTTTAGTAATCAACGGTGAGCGCGAGAAGACCCAAACCGGCTCGCGCTCGATCACTGCCAAGGATTGCAGCTTGGGGTCGGCAGCGCTATGGCCAGGCAGCTTCGCAGCATGCAGGCCACTGGC
>JAYSRZ010000610.1:0-1000 GCA_043720775.1 Variovorax sp.
TTCTTTGGCTATCTCACAGGGTCTGGCCCAGAAGCGAGCGCCAATGCACTGAACATCATCTACAACTTTGCTGATTTGCTCAACAAAGTGGCATTTGGCTTGATTATCTGGAGTGTTGCAGTCAGCGAGTCTGAGGCACACAAAGCGAAGTAATTTTCGTTAGCCCTAAAAGCGCTCTGTGAATTATTTCCAGAGCGCTTTTTTATGCCCGTAAATTAAAATCAACAGCAAATAGTGATGCAGTGTGTGGTTTGTTAAAAGGATAGATGCATGAAGGCGATTGTTGTGGGTGCAGGTTTTGGCGGATTGGCTTCTGCGCTGCGCCTAGCTGCTAAAGGGCATCACGTGACCTTGGTTGATCGCCTGCCCGGCCCCGGTGGACGCGGGCGCGAGTTCATATCCAGTGTGGATGATCAGCACTTCAAATATGATGCTGGCCCAACTGTGCTCACTGCGCCCGTGTTGTTTGAAGAGCTTTTTGCACTGTTTGGCGAAAAACTTAGCGATCATGTTGAGTTGCTACCTGTAAAGCCGTGGTATCAGATGCGCTTTGCCGACGGCACGCAAATGGATTACGGCGGCAGCACAGAAGAAATTCAAGCGGAGATTGCTAAATTCAATGCGCAAGACGCGCAAAACTACCCTGATTTTTTAGAACATTCTCGCAAACTGTTTGAAAAGGGTTATGAAGAATTGGGTACTCAGCCTTTTCTTAATTGGCGATCAATGCTGCCCGTGATGCCGGCCATGATGCGCTTGCGAGCGGATCGCTCGGTGTATCAGCTCACAGCAAAATACTTTTCAGATGAGCGCGTGCGCCGTGCGTTCAGCATTCAGCCGCTGCTTGTGGGCGGAAATCCTTTCGACACCACCAGCATTTACAGCTTGATTCATTACTTAGAACGCAAGTGGGGCATCTGGTTTCCGCGCGGCGGCATGGCCGCTTTGGTCAAAGCGCTGGTTGCCTTGGGCGAGCGGCATGGCGTGAAATTTGAATGGA